>JAUUVE010000124.1 GCA_030589715.1 Desulfobacteraceae bacterium
ATGACCATGTGATCGGATGAGACGAGTAACTCCCCGGGCTCCCCCAATGTAACAGGGTCCAGGGTCTCAGCATCCACGATCTTGACCCTCTTGCTGGCCACAATGGTTCCCACGCTCCTTGGTGGATTGTCAATGTCCACAGGGCACATGGATACACCGCCGCAGGTCTCGGTTGCACCATATCCCTGGTAGATGACCTTGTGGAATTTTTCGTACCATCGCTTTCCCACCTCAACAGGAAGCACATCTCCTGCGCTGTACCAGTACTCCACCGAACTCAAATCATACTGGTCGAGCCGGTCGTGGTCCAGGATCATGCGATAGAGGGTGGGCACGCCTATCATGGTCTTTGCCTTGAATCGCTTAATGGACTCCAGTGTGGCGTCAAGGTTGACTTTTGGTTGCAGCATCAAGGTCCCACCCACCAGGAGGGTGCTGAGGCCGCAGGTCTGCCCCAGGATATGGAAGAGGGGGGCATTGCCCATTATAATATTTTGCTCTGCCGGAAAGAGCGGGTCGCTCATCCTTATGTTCTCCTCGGCGCAGGTAAGAAAGAGGGCCTGATTGATGGGAACTCCCTTGGGGTACTTGGTTGTCCCACCCGTATAGAGGATTTCTACCACGGGGCTCCCCTCTTCCACCGGTCGTGGCAACTCCTTCTTTGCATTGCGGTAAGTGGATAGGAGCTTCCTGAAGGAATAGGTGTCCTTGTGATAGGCTATCTTCCCCTTAGGTATGACATCAAAGAGATGGCCAAAGCACCTCTTCCACCAGGGAAGAAGGTCGGCCATTCTGGTTACAATTATCTTTTTTAGGTTGGTTTCAGTTAATACATTTGTCACGTACCCGAAATTTGTGTCAGCGCAGATAATCGCCTCTGCTTCGCTATCATTGGCGATGTACTTGAGGTCATAAGGGGTATAGATGGGGGTTATGGGAACGCTTACGCCACCCGTTCTCTGGATCCCCAGCCATGCGATCACCCACTGGATGCTGTTTGGGAGATAGATTATGATCCGCTGGCCTTGTCGGAGCCCCATATCTGCCAGGGCGGCGGCAAAACGTTCGGCCAGGGCCTTCAGCTTGAGATAAGAGTATTTGGTCCCCAGATATATAACCGCGGTGCTCTCCCCTCTCTTCTGGGCAACTGCCTCAAATGTGGAAAATATGGTGTGTCTATCCTTACCCCGATGTTGCATTAGAATTCACCGCAATCACTAAGATATGCTGTCATACAAGCCTGGAGTGTGCCAATTGATGCAATCTCAGGACTTCACAAAATGTCAATTTGTAAAATATCATCAACTCCTCGGTTTCGTATGCAATAATAGTCCCCTTTCTAAAAAAGGCCGAGATTTTTTGCAACATCGGGGCTTATCTCCCATGGGATCAAATTCCGAAGTAGGCTGCCTTTATCTCAGGGTTGTCCATAAGCTCTGCCCCTGTCCCGGTCAGTGTGAGCATCCCATTCTCAATGATATAACCCCTATCGATCATAGGAAGTATGGGCCGGGCAAACTGTTCAGTCATGAAGATGGTTATGCCAGACTCCCTCCTCAGATTCTGGATTGCTTTTACCAGTATGGTCTGCATCATGGGGCTTAGTCCCAGCAAGGGTTCGTCCAGAAGAAGAAGGGTCGGTTTGACAATAAGGGTCATTCCTATGGACAGCATCTGCTGTTCCCCCCCGCTCAGGAAGCCGGCCTTACGGCGGCGCAGTTGGGAGAGGGCCGGGAAAAGGGCAAAGACATATTGGGTCATCTCCTTTATCTCTGACTTCTTGGTTTGGTGGCCGGCTATCTTTAGGTTTTCTGCCACATCACTTTCCGGAAATATGGGATGCCTCTCCCGGGCAAGGACAAGGCCCATCTTCACCCGATGGGACGGATGGGTATCCGTGATATCTTTACCCTGGAAGATAATTTCTCCGTATATGGTTATTCTTTCTCCACCCTTACGCTGCTCCTTGATCTTCATGTCTATGATGAGCCCTGAAATAGTATTCATAAGGGTAGTCTTGCCCGCACTGTTGGACCCGATAACCCCTACTATCTCCCCCTCACTGACCTCCATGGAAAAATCGTTAAGGGCCAGTCCATTTTCGAAAAAGACCATCAAATCCTTTATTTGGAGCATCTCGAATCCTGCTTAGTGCTTGACCGAAAACCTCGAAATATCGTTTTTGGTTTTACTCAGAAGTGTTGAACGTACTGAGATTTCTTTCTTAAATCCGCAACTCGCCCCGGTGAAATGGTCACGAATTATCGGGAATTTCACGGGGTAAACAATCCGCAATCCAAAATCGTGCCTGAACGTGACTTTTCGTTCCGGCACCACTCACGCCTCCGTGCCCAGATAGGCCTTTTTGACCTCCTCGCTTTCCATTACCTCAGATGGTTTCCCGTCGGCTATCTTCTCGCCGTAGTTAAGGACAATAATCCTGTCGGCGATCCTGAAAAGCTCCTTCAATCGGTGTTCTATCATGATAATGGTCTTTCCCTCCATGCGGAGCTTTTCAATTATGGGGACGATGCTTGCCACTTCGGCCAGGCTCAGGCCTGAGAAGAGCTCATCCAGGATCAGAAGATCGGGCTGCAGGGCGATTGCCTTGGCCAATTCCAATCTCTTGAGATATCCCTGGGGAAGGACGCTGGCCACCTTATATGCCACAAAGGAGTCCCTCTCAAAACCTACCTCTTCCAAGAGGTCCAGGGCCACTGCATCTCGATCTCCATATCTCCCACCTGCCATCCCTTTGACCCTGGGTGAATATAGGGGAATAATCATATTTTTGAAGGCCGGGAGCTGATAAAAGGGCCTTACCATCTGAAATGTCCTGGCGATGCCAAGCCTGACCACCTTGTAAGGGGGCCGGCCGGTTATCTTCTTGCCCCTAAAATAGACCTCACCCGCTGTTGGTTTTACAAAACCGGTTATCAGATTTACAACAGTAGTCTTTCCGGACCCATTAGGTCCAATAAGCCCCAGGAGCTCCCCCTCCATCAGCTCAAAATCGACCCCATTTACTGCCAGGACGCCACCAAACTGTTTGGAGATACCCGATACCTTAAGCAGGGGTGAAGGGCTCATGCTTCCACCTCGACCCATCTCTCAAATTGATGGTATTTCCTGCGTATGTAGTGAAAAATCCCCTCTGGTAATGCAACGGTGAATACCACAAGAAACAGCCCGTAAAAGACGATCCTGAGTCCGCCAAGCCCTCTTAGGATCTCTGAGAGGGGTACAAGAATAAAGGCCCCGAGCATGGGACCGGCAAGGGTGCCGGTTCCTCCCACCACAGCGGCTGCAATGGGAAGGATAGAATAGTCTAGCGCAAAGACAGGCATTCCTACAAACATATATACGTGGGTCATATAGGCACCTGCAAAGGCCCCCACAGAGCCGGCAATGAACAGGGCCTGTGCCTTGAACCAGTAAATGTTTATCCCTGCATTCATGACAGATCGGTCATTATCACTTATTCCTTTTAGGACCAGACCAAAATCAGACCCCATCAGACGTCGGGACCCAAAAAGGGCGGCCAAAAGGGCAAAAATGATCATATAGATTTCCACCCATTTGGAAGGGAGGGTACTTAGCCCACTTAGCCCCTCTGTCCCTCCGAAGATCTTTGTTGCCTCGACTATCCTCACGAGCATCAGGGGTAATATTAGGGTAACCATGGCGAAGTAGATCCCGCGCAATCTCAAGACCGGCAGGAGTAACAGGGTACAAAAAACCCCACCGACAATGGTAGCTATAGGGATTGTTATGAAGGGGGAAAGGCCCCAGGTATGATTCATTATACCGGCCAAATAGGCGCCCATCCCGAAAAAGAGGGCCTGGCCCAGGGATATCATCCCGCTCTGTGCCAGGATGTCCCAGCTAATGGCCAAGAGGGCAAACACAGATACAGAGAGCAGGACCTTCTGCCAATAGATACTCAGGACAAAAGACAAGACAATTAGACCCACTATCGGCAACAACCTGGGGGAGGCCAAATAGAGCATCTCCCTCCAGGAGCAGAGGGCAAAGATGTCTTCCGATCTTACCTTTATACCCCTATCTATTCTCTCTTTTCGCCTTTTCATCTCTCCAATTTTCCCTTGCTTTTAGTTCAACCGGTTCCCACAGATTCCGCCTTCCCAATTCCGCATTCTCCTTCTCATATCCTTTCTTCCAATTCCTTCTGCTTTCCATAAATACCTGATGGTTTGATTATGAGTATACCCAGGATAGCCGCCAGCGGCACCAGCATTACCCAGTGGCTCCCCAGATAGGTCGCGGTGAAGGTCTCTGCATAGCCAATCAGAAAAGATGCCATAACCACCCCACCTGTGGAGCCCAGGCCCCCGACAATACATACAGCCAAGGCGTTTATGAGGACGTCATAGCCATGTTCAACGGTAATGGTGCCTAAGGGCAATATGACTATGGCTGCTATTGCAGCATAGGCTGCGCCAAAGGATACGCTCAGGGCCGCCACTCGGTCAGAATTGATGCCCAGGCTCAATGCCGTTCTCTCATCCTGTGCAATACCTCTGAAGCGCAGGCCAGTCCTGGTGTGGTGGGTAAAGAACCAGAGAAATCCTGTCAGGCCAATACCAATGATCACGATAAATATCCTTTGCATGTCAATGGTGACCTGGCCGATATCTATGCTGAAATCCACAAAGACCGGTAAGTTATATTCAAAACCGATGAATCCCAGGTACTTGAGCAGTTCCAGGATGGCAAGACCGATTCCGAATGTGGCGATAACCTCGGAGAGCACCATGCCCTTGATTCTTTGCAGGACAAAGCGATACATTAAGGCCCCAAAGATGGCAGTCAAGAGGACCGAAAATATTACTGCCAGCATATATGGGAGGCCCAGTGAGTTGAATAAGATCCAGGCGACGAATCCCGCAAGGATGTAAAGGGCACCGTAGGCAAAGTTTGCAATCCCACTGATGCCGAAGGTCAGATTGAAGCCAAGTGCCACCAGGGCCAGGATTATGCTATTGACAAAGCCGTATACTAGGGTGCTCAGGAGCATCGAAAAAGGGCTTCCTCTGTTTTCTTATTCTAACAAAGCTTCGCCGCCCCGGCCCGTACCGACCCGGGGCGGGCAAACGGACGAGTTGAGTAAAATAATACTCCATTGCTTGAAGCGACGTGATGCTGGATAAAAAACCTTTCTTATTTCATCCAGTATCTGTCTGTTTCGTTCACGCAGATGAGTTACAAAAAATTGACTCAAATTTTAAGATCTTGGCCTATATAGATGGCTGGAAAAGGGCCCGTCCCCCGTGGACTTGACCAAAGAGGACGGGCCTGGATATAGCCTTATTTGGCCTTCTTGACCCATGGTGGTAGGACGATTTTGCCCTCAGCCAGGCTGCTGGGATATACTATCTTTCTCTTGCCGTCTTCCGTCCATTGGAAGAAGCATGCCACCGCTGTCTTCTCGGGGTCGGTTCCATAAATTACCTGATGCCCTTTGTCGAACTTGATCCTGCCCATCACACCCTTCTTGTCTGTCTTCTCCACCGCGGCCACAATATCGTCTGAATTGAGTGAACCTGCCCTTTCAATGGCATCCTTCAGGATGTAGACAGATTCATAGGAAGGAGCAGGGCCATGTCCTGACTGAATCCCTTTCCCATATTTCTTTTTGTATGCGTCATAAAAGGCCTTGGCAGGAGGATATTTTGCTGACGGCATGTTCCCTATCTCGAAGATGGCATTCATAAGACCGCCGATTTTTCCGTTAAAGGTCTTCCAGGCCACCTCTCCTGCCATGGGAGATATAAAGCCGGCGATCAGGGCAGGGACCTTAATGCTCTTCCATTGTTTGACCAATACCCCGCTCTGGGGCATATCAAAGCAGGTAAACAGGACGTTGGCCCCCTTGCTCTTTGCCTTCATCAATCCAGCGGAGAAATCGGATGAACCTGTGGGATACTGGTCGTGCCCCAGGACTTTCCACCCTGTTTTCAGGAAATATCTTTTCTTCATGGCATTGGCAGTACCGCGGGCCCATGCAATATCCTGGTTCATCAGGTAAACCTCGTTAAAGCCAAACTGGTTCTTAAGGGTCCCCATTGTGCCTCCCAGGAGTCTGGCCCAGTAAATAACATTTAGGGAAACCCTGAATATATATTTATATTTCTCGGGATTCTTTTTGATTCTCGCCTCTGTTCCGGGGCTCATAGCGATGGTACCCAGGAGGGGGACCTTGTATTTTGCTATGATATCCATCCCGGCCAATAACGCCTCAGATCGGAAGGGCCCCACCAGAAGAGCAGTGGGCTTTTTTTCCAGTATGATCTTCTCCAACCCCAAGAGCGCTTCCGGAACAGGCACCCCTGCCGCTGCATCCCGCAGGTCGATGGATTCGATTTTGAAAGGCCTCATTG
>JAUUVE010000137.1 GCA_030589715.1 Desulfobacteraceae bacterium
AAGGGATCATGTAAAAGGTAATGGCAAGCGAGGCCGTGCTGAATTCAACAGACCACGTGTTTGACAGAACCGGGATCAAGGGGACAATCCCAATACCGCCCATGGGTCCGATGGCTGCACCGATATATAAGGGAATGAGTTTTTTTAAGTTCAATGGTCCTACCCCAACTCAAATCTCATTTTTTCTTGCATGTACCAGTGAAAACCTCAAGCCCTTTCTTTTCAAATTGGACTTGACCCGGTGATCTTAATGCAGATAATCTTGAGTGGAGTTGTAGAAAAGGGTGGTAGAGATGGCCGATGACGCCAAAACCATACACCGATCTCCTCTGATCATAAAATGTTTGCTCTGGCTGTGCGCAGTTTTTCTCATAGGGGTGATCTTCCTCATTACCTCCTTGTTTTTTCTTCCTCGGGTTGTTTCGACACAATGGTTCAAGGAATATCTCGAAACTTACGCGTCCGAAACCATTAGACGTCCCCTGTACATTGACCGTCTAGCCTGGACCTGGTCCAAAGGGATCTTGCTGGAAGGGGTCAGGATCGCTGACGACCCATCCTTTTCCAGGAGTCCCATAATATCTATCGACCGCAGCCTCCTAGCGCTGGATCTTGAACAGCTCCTCCAGCGCCGGCTAGCGTTTAGTCTTGAAATGGACGGCCTGGAATTCCGTCTGATCCGGAACCCGGATGGCCAGACAAACCTGGGACAGTTACTATCCCGAATAGCCCCCCCAAGAAAACAGGAGCCAGGGCCAGCCCCCGCAGACTGGCGAGGCCTTCGCCTGGCAGTTCCGATGGATGTCAAAGGGCATGTCCGATTAAGAAAGGTCTCCATCTCAATCGATGATCGGTCACAGGGCCGCTCTCTCACTACCCGCAACACCTCACTTCTCCTTGAGATACCCTCCCTGGCCCGAGAACCCATCACATTGGTTCTGTCCTCAGAGCTAATCGTGGATGGAATTCCTGTCCCTCCTCTCAGTCTGTCTGTCCACGTTAAGGACTTGGTGGACCCTGAATCCTTCCTAAACCTTTCAAAGACATCCTGTAGAATTGAAGGAGGGCTTCCCGGCCTGAGGCTTTTGGCAGAGGGGGTTCTTTCTAAGATGGGTGTGAAGGGACAGTTGGACCTGGATCTGGCCCCCCTTTCAAATGTGGCCCGACCGTTCCTTCCCCCTTCTTTTCCGAATCCTTCGGGCACGCTTCAATTAACCCTGACGGCACTTCTGAATACCAGGGATGCTGTAGATTTCAGCCTGATCCTGAAGGGAAGTGGCCTTGCTGCATCGGGTGGTCCTCTTAAGACAAACCGTGTGGGGCCACTCCATCTTGTCCTCTCTCAAGAGGGAACTGTTGACATTAACAAAAAGTCCTTTCACATCAGGTCCGGAAAAATTCAGATCCAGGAGAACAGCCGCTTGTCTTTTCAGGCGACCGTAAGGGGCATCACCGATCCTCAGCCCCAAGTGGATCTGACCGTGAGTTCCCTTTTTCTGGACTTAAAGGAACTGCTCCATCTGGGCAAACCATTCGTCCCCAGTGGGATTGCCTTTGGTACGGAAGACGGCGCGGGCTCCTCGCCGGAGCTGAGGGTCAAGAACCTGCGTTTCACCGGGTCTGCCCCTGAGGGACCAAGCCGCCTGGAACTGAACGGACTCTCCTTGTGGCTTCCCGTGATCCGGCTCAAGACCCGGAACGGAGCCCTTTCAGCTAAAGCGATCAGATTCCAATTACAGACAGGAGACATGCGACTGGAGTCCAACTTCCCCACCCAAGCCAATGTTCAGGCCGCCTTGAAGCTAGAAAATCTCCATGTCACAGGTGAAAAAGAGATACGCCTCAAACGTTTGATCTTTCCCACGCTCCGGGTGGTTGCCAAGGATATGGCCCGATCCCGGAAGTCCTTTTTTGGTCTCAAGGGAAACCTCTCTTTCCATGAGTCGGGCACGCTTGAGGGGTTGACTGTGGGTAAGGAGGTCCGGGTTCCCCGACTCACGCACACATTAAAGGGAAAATGCACTCTAAAATCAGGACGACCGGTCACGCTTCATACGGGCCGGGTCGTCATCTCAGCACCCGCCTTTCACCTGGAAGCCCTTCCCCATGGCCCCATCGACTCCGGTTTGGATCTGGATGTTGACCTGTCTGGCCTCCATCTCATCGACCTAAATCCATTACGGGTTGATGTGGAAAGGGTTCGGGCCCGCCTTGATGTAAAGGATCTCCTAAATACTCGTATGGAGGCCTCTATACATGACCTGGGCCGGGAGTCTCTGAAAACCGAGGGAAATGTCACCCTCAACATAAAAAAGATTGTCCCCCTTTTGGCCACATATTTGCCCACCCATTTAGATCTCCAAGGGATTGTGGATCTTGAATGGAAGTTTCAAGGAAGATTACCAACAGATGAGGAGAAAAAGGTATTCTCCGATACCGGGGCCTCTCTCTACAAAAAGCTTCAAAATACCCGATTCCTCGAAGACGTGCGGGTAACAGCAAACCTGAAGGATGTCGTGGCGAGCTTGCCCCTTTCAAAAAATGGTTGGCTCAAGGCCTCTCAGATTCGCACTGACGCCCCCTTGACCCTGGATTTGTCAAAGGGTATGCAAAAAGGATCAATAACCGGGAAAGTGGTCCTGGGCAGTATCAAAGAGCTTCCTTTACTCGGAAGACTCAAGACCCCGTTGCAGGTCTCAATCTCGCTTTCAGGTACCCAGGAGGGGCTTCGGATGGTTCGATTCTCCGAGACCATAGAGGTGGAGCCATTGGGCCTCAGTCAATCCCTTGATCTGTCACTAAATAGGATCGATCAACTGCTGAAAAAGGGACCAAGGTCTTCGCTTCCCATGTGGCTTGAAAAGGGGGAGGGATCAATCACCGCAAAGATCAGTGCCAGCTCAGCCGAAGCTCTCTCCTTCCTCAAAAAAGGAGTCACCCTGAAGGGATCCCTGGAAGCAGGGGCCCAAATTGACTTGACCGGCGAAAATGAGCTCAGGGCAAAGGGCTGGTTGGAAAGCCCTGGTCTGGATGTCAAGTACGGCCCCAAGGTAGAGATTACAGACCTTAAGACCCATCTCGCACTGGAGAAAACTCTTCTTGTAGGCCACCGGGCGTGGAGGCATCCTCACAAGAGCCCCCTCCTTGCTCCATTATCAAAAAAAGTGCTTCAGACAGAGGCCAAGACGCAGGCCTTTTCAGAGGCCCAGAAGGCTGTGGCTCGGAGGCTCATGGATGATCTCCGAGGCCGGTTGGCCTCCCGCCCGGCGGTTACGTTTAAGTTGGCCCGCATTGAGGCGGGGACCATGCCTTTGGAGATATCAAACTATGAGCTGGACCTCCGCCTTGTGAGATCTCTCCCCTCTATTGACCATTTCCAGTTTGATATTATGGGGGGTAGTGTTGTTGGGGAGCTCTATGTCACAGAAAACCCCAAAGGCTTTGAAATGGAAGCCGGGTGCACCTTCTCCGGCCTGAATCCCAACCTGTTGCTCCCTCGCGCCATCCAGGGGACTTCAAACCATCAACCAGAATCGCTTGACCGTGTAGATCTGTCGGGACAGCTCTCCCTCCAGATCCCATTAACCACCGACCCGACCCAATTCCTTTATGGCGCGCGTCTGACCTTGCGTTTGACCCACATCGGATCCCGGACCTTTGAGCGATTCCTCTATGCCCTCGATCCTTATGAAAGCAACGAGGGCATAGTAAAGCAAAGGGAGTTGCTTCGGGTGGGCACCCCCCTCTGGATCACCTTGCAGGTGCGTTACGGCAACCTGTCCCTGTCGGGGGAGGTGGAGGTAAAGGGTGTCCGCATGAGGCTTCCACGGATTGAACGTTTCAATATCGCAGGTCTGCCCATCCACGCACGACTTGAGGACAGCCTTTCAGCTCTCGGCCCCCTTATGAATGTATTGAAAACCATCTCTGCTGATGGTATTATTCTGGGGAAAGACGGTGCCATTCGGATGATGTCATCAGGCCGCTAAAAGGACCAGGTAAGTTCGGTTTTGAGCCGTGCGATGCTTGAGACCTGGGGGGAAAAAACATGAAATGGATATCGCTTTTCGGGCTAATCCTTATTGTTCTCTTGGGATGTACACTTGCCGAGGTTCAAGTCAACGTGGTCAGCGAGCGGACCGCCCTCGAAAACCAGGTGCTCGGGTCCTACAATTCCCTGAGCCAGGAGATGCTGTTGGTGGCCTCGGTTCGGGGGGTAGATCCCCTGGGGAAAATCGCGACCCCTCCACGGAGGAGCCAGGGATACAAGGACGCGGTTGAGGCCATGCAGACCCTGGCCTTCCACGCCGACGACGTGGACGCCTTTAAACGTCTGGGATGGACCGGAGAAAACAACCAGGGATTCCTGACCCCTTTCCCAATGAAAAAGGACAAAGTACCTGAAGACCTCAAGGAATTCGTTGCCCGCTATCCCGTAAAGGAATTCAACTCTGTTATTCAGCAGGTCAACTCTTCAAGGGATGTGGTGATAAAGCGGGTAGTGGAGATCAATGAAGACTTTACCACCGATGATCTTCCCAAGATCCGCCGCGTCTTTGGAAAAATCAACAGGGACAATGCCCTTCCCGGTGAAAAGATTCAAAAAGAAAACGGTTCGTGGGTGGTAAAAAAGTGACCATTTTCGATCAGCCTATCCGACTCGTCCACTGCCTTGCCCTTTGTACGCTTCTGGCATTGCCGGTGGCCTGCTCAAAGCCCGGTATTGTTAAAGGGCCAGCTACAAGGGATTCGACCACCGTAACCTCCTCGCCCGGTAGTCTGTACCCTCCCAAATCCAAGCCAACTTCGCCCCTGCCCTTGCCCATCAACCGTCCGGTACAGATCACGTTTCAGTCCGACACTGTTCTGTACGCGGCAATGTCTGCCGATGGCAGGCGGATGGTATATGTGTTCACCGATAGCGGGTTTTCCCGCGTCTGGATCGGGTCCCCTGATCCGAACCAGCTGATCTTGCCCAGGCAACTTCATCACACCACGGGCAATCTTTCCTCCCCTGCCCTGTCTCAAGACGGCAAATGGATGGCCTTTGTGGGAACCGACTACGATGCCAAGGGTGACATCTATCTGGTGGAAGTGGACAATCGTAAGTCCCGGCCCCGAAGGCTTACAGGGAGAGACACGGCTGACGGTGCCCCCTGTTTTTCCCCGGACGGCAGGACCCTCTATTTCCAACAGATGAGACCTGGCGAGGCCATGTGGCACTTGGTCTCCTTAGGGCTTAGCAACGGCTCTCCCCAACCCCTCCTCTTGGAGGTGGGTGGGGACGGGGCCTTTCCCGCCATATCGCCTGACGGGAAGATATGTGCCTTTATTTCTGTTAGGGACAATCCCAGCGGGGATATCTTCCTCACCCACCTGGAGACCGGCAAGACCGTCCCTGTTACCCGGGGCACTGACCGCGATCTCTTTCCGGTGTGGTCCCGGGACGGTCAATATATCTACTTTTGCCGTTTCTCCCTGGACACAAACAGGGACGGATCCGTCACCCCCGGTGATAACGGTGTGATTTACAGGGTCAGGGTAAGGACAACTCCTCAAATCCACCAGGCCTACCCAGTGACCTCCGCCTCCTACTCGGCATATAACCCCATGACGACCGAATCCCGCCTCTATTTCCTCTCGACCCGGCGAGGGACAGGGAACGTATGGGCACTTCCGCTGGGGGGTGAAATCCCCCGCCGCACTGACGGGCAAGCCCAGATGCAACTGGCCCAGGAGCTCTCCTCCCTGGTGCCCCGGGACGACCATCTGACCATCCTCGGTTATTATAAGGTGCTGGAGGCCTTCTCCGGGCAGAAACCCTTTGGCGGAAGGGCCGCCTATGCCATTGCCAACCTCTATGAGCGGATGGCAAGGCCCAACCTGGCCAAAATGGCCTACCGATTGACCAGCGAATCATTTGGATACACCCAGCCAGAGGCGGCGCTGTCCAGCATACGCCTCACCGGCATCGGTGCCCGGCGGGATTGGAAGAGGTCACACGGCATTATACAACGCCAACAGGTCCTTGAAGAGGCTCACCGGCAACTGGAGTCCATATCATCACGGCACCCGGACCGCCCCCGTATTGAGGCCCAAAGCCGGATCCAAGAAGCTCGCCTCCTGATGGACCTGGGTAGGGATTCCGACTCGCTCCTGAAAGCGACTCGCCTGCTGGATCGGGTCGTTGGAACCAAGTCAACTCCCCGTCCACAG
>JAUUVE010000276.1 GCA_030589715.1 Desulfobacteraceae bacterium
GAAGATCTTTCCGCAATATGGGGCAGATCTGCATCGCCATCAATCGGATATATGTCCAAGAAGACGTCTACGACTCCTTTTTGGAGGCGTTTAGACAGGAGACGCAGAAACTTACCATCGGAAATGGGCTGGAGAACCCCTCCTGCGACCTGGGCCCCATGGCGAGCCTGGAGGGCCTTGAAAAGAGCAAGAGGCACATTGAGGATGCCGTGTCCGGAGGGGCCCGGCTGATCCATGGTGGCAAAAGACCCCAAGGGCCGGAGTTCGAGAGAGGCTATTTCTTTGAGCCTACAATCCTGGCAGATACCAGTCATGACATGCTGGTGATGACTGAAGAGACCTTTGGCCCGGTGGTGGGTGTCATGTCTTTTCGCAAACTTGATGAGGCAATAGGGCTGGCAAATGCGACGCCCTTTGGGCTGGCCGCCTATGGATATACCAATGATCTCCACGAGATGAACAAACTTTCCAGAGAACTGGAAGCAGGAAGCGTGGCCATCAACAACGTGGATGCAGGCATCATGAATGCCCCTTATGGCGGATGGAAACAGAGTGGTGTGGGGCACGAGCACGGGCATGAGGGGCTCGAAGAATACCTTCTCTTGAAGCATGTCAGGATTCGATATAGAGAGCCATAGGTTTTAAATTTCGGTTAGAATGTCAGAGGAGTTGATAGATGCAGCAGCAATACGTAATGGGTATTGATATCGGGACGTCCGGGTGCAAGACCTTGATAATTGATGACCAGGGAAGGGTGGCGGCACGGGCAATCGAGGAATATCCCCTCTCCACCCCAAGGCCTGGCTGGTCAGAGCAAGATCCCGAGCATTGGTGGCAGGCCGTTAAATCCACAGTCCGACATATCCTAAAGGATTTTGAGCACATCAGCGATATCAAGGGCATTGGCCTCAGCGGACAGATGCATGGATTGGTTCCTTTGGATAAAGATGGCAAGGTCCTTAGACCAGCGATCCTCTGGAACGATCAGAGGACAGGAAAACAGTGTCAGGCAATCCACGATACGGTGGGCGGTATTGATGGCTTGTTGAAATTGACAAACAACCGCATGCTGCCCGGATACACGGGCGGAAAGATCCTCTGGGTCCGCGAAAACGAACCACATCTTTTTGAAAGATTCAGGGTGATCCTGAACCCCAAGGATTATATTCGGTTTCGCCTGACAGGGGAGTATGCCACCGAGGTCTCTGATGCCTCAGGAACCGGTTTGTTCGATGTGCGGGAGAGGGACTGGTGTTACCTGCTCTTAGACCGGCTCCAAATCCCCAGGGACTGGGTCCCTCACTGCTATGAATCCCCCGAGGTAAGCGGACAACTTCTTCCGGGCGTTGCTTCTGATCTGGGCCTTCCAGCAGGTATGGCAGTCGCCGGAGGAGGAGGGGATTCGGTGGTACAAACCACCGGAACCGGCCTTGTGGAACCCGGAATTCTGGGAACCACCATCGGGACGGCAGGGATTGTTGCGATGGCCCTGGACCGGTGTTACGATAATCCCGATGGCAAGCTCCAGGTCTTTTGCAACAACATGCCGAACAAGTGGCACACTATGGGAGTCACCCTGGCAGCGGGGGGGTCCCTGAGGTGGGTGAGGGATATGCTTGGTGGCGCTGAAAACGAGATCGCCAAATGGACCGGTGAAGATGTCTACGAGCTTTTGAGCAAACAGGCCGCCAGGGCAGAACCGGGATCGGAGGGGTTGTTCTTCTTGCCCTCCCTCAGTGGGGAGAGATGTCCTCACCCGGATCCACACGCAAGAGGGGGGTTTATCGGGTTGACGCTTCGCCACACCCGCAGGCATATTCTAAGGAGTGTCTTCGAAGGCGTGATCTTCAGCCTGAGAGACGTGGCAGAGCTCATCAGGGAGATGGGGCTCTCCATCGCTCAGATTCGGACCTCTGGTGGGGGCGCACTCAGTGATTTGTGGCGGCAGATCCATGCGGACGTTTTCAACAGTGAGGTGATCACCGTAAGCGGCAGCGCAGAAGGGGGAGCCTATGGGGCCGCCCTTGTGGCCGGAGCCGGTGTTGGTGTGTGGGGCAGCGTTGAAGAGGCCACACAGGTGGTACGCGCGGAAACAAAGAACGAACCCATTAAAGAGAACACAGAAATCTATGATAAGTTGTTTCCGGTCTACCAAGATCTCTATGGTGCGCTGAAGAACAGCTTTGATCGGATCTCTGAAATCTATTCATAGTCTCCCTCTTCGGAAGGTCTTCAATCAAATGCTCAAAGCGATCATTTTTGATTATAATGGTGTATTGATCAACGACGTGCAAATCCACGAGACATCCTACTTGCAGGCCGGGAGGGATATGGGCTTTCCCGTTTCTCGACAAACCATAAGCAAGTATATCTCGTATGATCCCGATCAAAAGAGGAAACTGTACTTTGGCGATATCCCCGATGAGCAATGGGAAAAACTGTTCCGCGCCAAGACGAGATACTACTTCGAAGTGGCTGAGAGGGGGGAGCTTGTTTTTCCGGAGGTCGATGGAGTTCTAACTTCGTTGTCGAAAAGATACACCCTCGCCCTGATATCGAATACTACAAGGAATTACTTTGACAGGGTTTTCCCCCGGTCCCTTGCTGTATTGTTTAGGGAAACTTTGTTTGCAGATGAAGTTGAAAACACTAAACCCTCTCCTGATCCCGTTTTAAAGGTATTAAGACGACTGGGATTCCGAAAAGATCAATGTTGCTATGTGGGTGATTCGGTCTTAGATATACGTATGGCCAAAACAGCAGGCATCCCTGTATTCGCCGTTACAACAGGAGACAACTCCAGGAATGAGCTAGAGACCGAAGGAGCTGATGATGTCTTGACAAACCTTATGGAATTGAAAAAGAGATTGGAAACGGTTTTGTAAACCGGGGTGATGACATCTGAAAACGTCATCCGGACAATAACTTCACGAGAGAAACAGATAAAGGAGGTCAGGACATGAGATTTGAAGAAAAGGTGGCGATTGTTACCGGTGGAGGGCAGGGAATCGGGAAAGCGGTCGCTCGAGGATTGGCATCCGAGGGGGCTTCAGTTGTGATTAGCGATATCAATCCTGAGATAGCCCACAAGACGGCCGAGGAAGTGGAAGAATCTTATCAGGCAAAGGCATTGGCCGTCAAAACTGATGTCAAAAAAAGGGACGATATTCACAATCTCGTGGCGTTTGCCGAAAGCGAATTTGGGAGGATTGACATCCTCTTCAACAGCGCTGGAATCTGTAAAAGGATAGACATCCAGGATATCTCTGAAGAAGAGTGGGACGAGATGATCGACATAAACCTGCGAGGGGTCTTTTTATGCTCACAGGCCGTCATGCCGATAATGAAGCGCCAGCAACAGGGGAGAATCCTTAACATGGCCTCATTGGCCGGAAAGGTCGGAGGGATTGCGGTTGGCGCCCACTATTCTGCGTCCAAGGCCGGTGTGATCTGTCTCACCAAATCTTTTGCCAGGGCCTTAGGGCCCCACGGGGTAACGGTCAACGCCCTTGCCCCCGGACCGGTAGAGACAGCTATGATTCAGGACTGGCCCCCGGAGGTCAGGGAGGATATGGCCAGACAGTCCCCACTGGGTCGCATCGCCCAAACTGAAGATATTGTTGAGCCTGCTCTTTTCTTACTCTCAGATGCCGCCAGGCATATTACCGGGGCGACACTGGATATCAACGGTGGCATCTTGATGGATTGATAGGGTCAGCGCCAGGTTATGCTGGGTTCTTTCCGCAGGGGAATCCTGTGATACTCGTATGTCGGATATCCTATCATCATTGCCCCGTATGGGTCATGGTTATCCGGAAGATCCAGGGCCTGGCGAAGTGGGGGATAATTGTTTGCGGCCGCGTTAAAATACCCACCCCAGCAGGCGCCAAGGCCAAAGGAGGGAGCGGCCAGTTCCAGGGTGGTCAGGGCGATCATACAGCCCGATTCCGATGCCGGTATGGGGAGGTCAGTGGGGCCGTGAGCCACAATCATGTGGGGCGCCCCCCGGCATATCCAGTCGCCCCCCCTTTCCC
>JAUUVE010000258.1 GCA_030589715.1 Desulfobacteraceae bacterium
AAAAATGGTAGGAGTGGATAAAGTCTGAGTTAAGAGTGGCTAAAATACAAAAGCCCCGATCGGGTATAAATATCCCGCGGAGGCTTTATTATCGGGACCTTCTGGACCCATCTCTTTATGGTTTCCTCTAGAAGGTTAACGTTATATGGTTGACTTATTTAGAGATTATTGAAAATGAACGACTCTCAATCTTATTAATGCCCAACAGATAGCCTTTGTCAACTGTAATTGCATTCAAGCACCACTCCTGTATCCCGACACAATGGCACAAAAATCAACCAAATACAAAAAAATGGGCTTCGGCGGAGGTCCAGGCTCCGCCTCTAATACTCAGAAAACAGAGGATCCCGGAACAGAACTTTACCTATATAAGTCTTCACTCAGATTCCATTTGAAGAAATTGATGTATTGATCTTTCAGTCTTGACTAAAACCGGTCGGTCAAAAGTGAAGGATCGTATTTGAACTCATGGCCTTCCAATGTCACCGCCCAGGATCGTCATTTCAACCTGAATGTCTTTTATCTCTTCGAACGGAACTTTGACGGGATCAGCATTCAACAAGACTATGTCCGCGACCTTTCCGGGTTTAATAAATCCCTTAACCTTTTCTTCGAATGCTGCTTCTCTAACTTTCTCTTAACTTACTCAGCTTATGATAGATCCCACCAAGGGCCATGAGTTCTTCATGTGTTCCCTGCTCGATGATACGGCCGTGGTGCATGACAAGGATTCGATCGGCGTTTCTTATGGTGGAGAGCCTGTGGGCCACAACAAGGGTGGTCCGTTGTTGAGCCATCCGAGAAATGGCCTCCTGGATCAGCCGTTCTGTCTCAGGGTCCACGCTGGAGGTGGCCTCATCCAGGATGAGCATCTTCGGGTTATGTGCCAGGGCCCTTGCAAAGGACAATAGCTGACGCTCTCCGGCAGAAAGGGTGGAACCCCCTTCTCCCAGCTCCTGTTGAAAGCCCATTGGCAGCCTCTGGATAAATGGAAGGGCATTGGCCATTCTTGCCGCCAATTCCAGCTCTTTTGTATCCAGCCCCTCATCACCCAAAGAGATATTGTCGGCCAGGTTTCCCCCGAATACAAACACATCCTGCATACAAACCCCGATGTTCCTATGGAGTTCCCTCTGGGACCATTTCCGCAGATCAACACCATCCAGAAGTACTGCCCCTTTATCCGGGTCATAGAATCGCTTTACAAGGTTTCCTATGGTGGTCTTGCCAGAGCCGGTAGCCCCTACAATGGCCACTGTTTCCCCTGGCTTCATCTCAAATGAGACAGAGTGGAGCACCGGATGGTCTTCCTCATAGGCGAATGATACCTCTTTGAACCGGAGATGCCCCCTCACCTGGGGCGGAACAAAGGGATGTTTTGGCTCGGGCATCTCTTGGTTGTGGTCGATGAACTCGAATATACGTTCAGTGGAGGCCATTGCCAGTTGCATTATGTTGTACTTTTCCGAGATATCCCGAATGGGCTTAAAGAACATCTGGATGTAGCTGATGAAGGCAACAAGAGATCCCAAGGTAAGCTGTTCGCCAATTACCTTCCCTCCGCCATACCAGATGAGAAGGGCAACGGCAACAGAGGAGAACAGCTCCATTATGGGCATGAATATGGCAAAGACCCTGATCTGTTTCATGCCGGCCAGGTAGTTTTGGTGGTTGATTCGAGCAAAGGAGTCCATCTGAAATCTTTCCCTGACAAAGAGCTGTATGATCCGCATCGCGGTAATTCTCTCTTGAAGAAATCCATTTATCTTTGCCACCGTGGTCCGGAGTTCCCTAAAGGCCTCTCTCGCCATTTTGCTGAACAGGAAGGTGAGGCCAAATATGAACGGGATCAGGGCGAAACAGACCAGGGCCAGCCGCCAGTTAAGGCATAAGAGGACTATCAGGATACCCGTAAGGATAAAAAAATCTTTAAAGACGGTGATAAAGACCGACTTGAGCATCTCATTTAGGTTTTCAACATCATTTGTGACCCGCGTGACCAGTCGACCCACAGGGTGTCGGTCGAAAAAACGGATTGCCTGGGACTGCATCCTGTCAAACAGCCTGAGGCGGATATCCTGCATCATATTTTGACCCGTGAATTCAAAAAGATAGTGCTCCCCGTAACCGAGCCCGAATGAAAGGATGACTAAGAAGAGGAAGATCACTGCCATCAGGGTCACTCCTCGTACGTCTTTTTCTCTTATCTTGAGGATCTCTTTCCTTGGGAGAGTGTTGAGAAGTTTGTACGGGATCAATAGAGAGCCATCCCTCATCCCATGAAAATCCTTTATTTCCTTTTCGAGTGAAGTACCTGAGAGGAGATCAGGCCTTACCCGGTAGAACCTCTCGGGGGTAATTATTCCACGGGTCTTATAGGTACGGAGGTGAGCAGGATCAATCTCTTTTATGTCCAGGTTGGAAATGTAGTAAAATGATCCCTCGCGGCCCTTCTCTAAGAGATGACCATAGCGGCTTAGCAGGTCGTTGACCCTGGAATCCCCTGGCCTGCCTATTTCAACACGATGCCACGCCACCATGATATACCTATCTATGGCGATCTTGGATAGGTAAGGGACCACCAGGTCGAAGAGGGCGATCAGAATGGTAAAGGAAAGTGCTAAGGCAACGGTCTTCTTATAGGGGAGGGCATAACGCGCGAGTCTCTTCAGCAATCTGAAGTTGTAAGGCTTTCCAAGTTTACCCTCCTCCTCATACCCATAGTCACCAAACATGGCTACTTGGCCCCCATCTCCAATTCTTCAACGATCAACTGCTCTTCATAAAGGGTGGCGTACAACCCGCCCTTGCCCAGGAGTTCGTGGTGGGTTCCCTGTTCCACGAGTTTACCCCGATCGAGGACCAGGATACGGTCTGCCCTGATGATGGTTGAGACCCGGTGGGAGACGATCAGGCCGGTCTTGTTTCGTCTCAGCTCCAAGATCTGATTCAGAATCCTCTCCTCGGTGCGTGTGTCCACCATGGAGAGGGCATCATCCAGGATCAGAATGGGCGGGAATCGTAAAATGGCCCTTGCGATGGTCAGCCGCTGCCTTTGGCCGCCCGAGAGGGTCATCCCCCGCTCGCCCAAACGGGTGTCCAGACCCTTATCAAGGGCCTGTATATCCTCAAAGATATGGGCAGTGCGGAGGACTGCTTCCAGTTCATGGTCGGAGATCCCTTCCCTGCCAAAAAGGACATTGTTACGGATGGTATCGGAAAAAAGAAATATCTCCTGGGTTACAAAACCGATATTCCCTCTCAATATCTTGAGTGGTATCTCTCGTATGTCGGTGGCATCCACAAATACTGACCCGGGCGGCACATCCAGGAGACGAGGAATAGCATTCAACAGGGTGCTTTTGCCCGCGCCCACACGGCCAACCACGGCTATGGTCTCTCCGGGGTCAATCCTAAACCGGAGATCCTTTAAGGCGTTGCCATTCTGTCCCGGGTATCTGAAATTGAGGCCCCTGATCTCGATCTTTCCCCTTATCTGATGAGGATACTCGCAGCCGGTCGTATCCCTTATCTCAGGCACTTCTTCGAGTATGTGGTTAATACGGCGCATGGAGGCAGAGCCCCTTTGAGCAAGATTTGTGACCCAGCCCATGGCCATCATGGGCCATGTCAGAAGGTTGAGATAGCTGATAAAGGCCACGAAATCGCCCGTGGTAATATCTCCAAGGATGGTCAAGCGGCCTCCCAACCAGATCACAATAACGAGTCCCACGTTGGTAAAGATTGCCATCATAGGGAAAAAGAAGGCCAGTGTTTTGGCAAGGTTCATATTCACCGAAACATACCTCTGCCCCTGTTCCCTGATCTTTTTGTATTCCCAAGACCCCCGATCATGGGCCTTTATTACCCTGATCCCGGAAAAGGCCTCCCTGGTCCTTTCAGTAAGATCGGAAAAGGTCTTCTGGGCAGTTTCAAAGCCGCTTGACATACGGCGTGTGAGAATCCTTGTGAATATCACGATTATGGGCGCAGGAATCAGTGAGATAATGGTTAGTTTGACATTTATTGACATCATAAATCCGATTGCAGCCACCCCCAGCACAGTGCCGTCGGTCATGGCAACAAGCCCTATGCCGGTGGCCATGCGGATTGCATTTATATCATTGATGGCCCTCGCCATTAAGTCTCCGGTCTTTGTCTTCTGGTAAAAAGAGGGTGAGAGGGTCTGGAGATGGGCGTAAAGCCGGTTCCTCAGGTTTTGTTCAACCTTCCTGGAATGGCCCAATATGAGATGCCTCCATACATACCGAAAC
Organism: Desulfobacteraceae bacterium; assembly: GCA_030589715.1. Lineage (GTDB taxonomy): Bacteria > Desulfobacterota > DSM-4660 > Desulfatiglandales > Desulfatiglandaceae > JABMQV01. The sequence continues at coordinate 4,275 of JAUUVE010000258.1, forward strand.
AGGGCAATG
>JAUUVE010000215.1 GCA_030589715.1 Desulfobacteraceae bacterium
CCAGACGTCCCGTGGAGGTGAATCTTGAAGATAGGATGCGAGACCTAAAGGCCGAGGTGGTTACCCGGGAGGTGGGAGACCTGTTTGAATACAAGATTGATCATCCCGTGACAATAGCGCGAAATCAATCTGCCCTGGTCGCGATCGTGGCCGAGGAGGTCGAGGGAGAGGCGATTGATCTATACAATAAAAAAACGCGGGCAAAGAACCCTCTGGCGGCAGTCAGGCTCAAAAACACCACAGGCCTTATGCTGGAAGGGGGGCCTTTAACAGTAATACAAGGTGGCAGTTACGCAGGCGATGCGTTAATCAAGACCGTCAGGCCGGGAGAGGAGCGCTATATTACCTATGCCGTTGATCTGGGTCTCCATGTAAATACCAAACAGGGGAGCAAGAGTGAAAGGGTTGATAGGGTCGTTATAAATCGTGGTGTCATGCGTATTCATCGGGGCATTGTCGAGACAAAGACTTATAACCTGGACAATAAGGATGATCAGACCAAGACAGTAATTATCGAACACCCATACCACGCAAACTGGAAGCTGCTCAACAAAGAAAAGCCCCTTGAGATCAGCGACAACCACATGCGTTTTAAGGTGACGGCACCGGGCCAAAAACTGACAAAGTTCACTGTCCGCGAAATGAGGGATAGCTGGGAAACCATAATTGTGACCAACCTAACACCCGATGATATCCTTATCTTTGCACGGAAGAGGTATCTTAATGAAACCTCCCAAAAGCGGTTGGAAAAAATCGTTGGGCTCAAGGCAGAAATTGCCGGCATTGACAGGGCCATCAGAGACTTAAAAAAGGAACGGGGACAAATATTTGAGGATCAAAAAAGGCTCAGGGAAAACCTGCGCGGTCTGGGGCAAACAGCGGAAGAAAAGAATCTGCGGAGCCGATATATCAAACAACTCGATGGGCAGGAAACTCAACTGGAGACAATAAGGGACAGGCAAAGGCTTTTACAGGACCAACGCAAGGTCAAACAGAAAGAGCTTAATAGGTTGATCGGGGCGTTGGAACAGGACTTGAAAATATAAACAATAAGACGGTGATCCTCCGCAACCCCTCAGGACAATAGGTCTTTGATTCCCTTTCTGAAAGGGGGCCTGATAACCCCTTTCTCGGTGATTATGGCAGAGACATATTTGGCTGGTGTAATGTCAAAGGCGGGATTCAGGACAGAGACCCCCGAAGGTCCTATCCTCATTTTACCAAACCGGAAGATCTCATCCCCTCCCCTTTCTTCCACTGGAATCATATCCCCATTCTTTGTGGTGGAATCAATTGTGGAGAGGGGTGCCGCCACGTAAAAGGGGACCTTGTTTGTCTTGGCCAGCACGGCCACCTGGTATGTACCAATCTTGTTTGCCACATCTCCATTTGCGGCTATCCTGTCGGCACCGGTGATCACGAGGTCAATCATACCCTGACGCATCAGGGATCCTGCGGCGTTGTCAACTATTACAGTAACCGGGATCCCATCTTCCATCAATTCAAAGGCCGTCAAGCGGAGCCCCTGGAGCCACGGCCTGGTCTCATCGGCAATCACCTTTATCTTCTTTCCCTTTTCATGGGCCGCCCGTATCACACCCAGTGCCGTCCCATAACCACCAGTAGCTAATGAGCCGGCGTTGCAGTGGGTCAGGATGGTCGCCCTGGCCGGGACAAGCCTTTGCCCATTCCAACCCATCCTGCGGTTGATCTCAATATCCTCGGCAAGGATCTTTTCGGATTCTTCCTTAAGTGCCCTCCTGATCTCATCCACCAGGGCGGCCCCCATCCTTTCTACTAAATTCTCCATCCTCTCGACGGCCCATCTAAGATTTACCGCGGTCGGTCGGCCAAGGAGCATCTCTTCGGCTATCTTTCTGAACTTGTCCATAAAAGTGGCGGTGGATTTCGTCCTGATGGAGAATCCTCCAAGGGCAAGACCCATAGCCGCTGCCACTCCTATGGCAGGGGCACCACGTATTACCATCTTCTCAATGGCCTTGATGACGTCTCTGTATCCCCTGCATACATACCACTCGATTCTGGATGGGATCTTTCTTTGGTCAATCATCCGAACATATTTCCCGTCCCATTCTATGGTGGGGATCATTTTGTTACCTCTTGACTAATCAATCCGCTCGACCCATCCGTGGGGATCGGATTTTTCGCCATACTGTATCGCTACAATCTCATCATAGAGTCTCTGGGAGAGTTCTCCCATCTTGCCCCCAGCCACTATATGGTCTTCTCCTTTGTACGTAATCTGACCCACTGGCGATATGACAGCGGCGGTACCTGTACCAAAGGCCTCTTTTAATCTCCCGCCCTTGGCCGCCTCAATTACTTCGTCAATGGAAAGGGATCGCTCCGATACCTTCATCCCCCAGTCCTTTACGATCCGGATGACCGAATCCCTTGTGATTCCAGGCAGGATACTCCCTGTTAAGGGAGCCGTGATAACCTCGTCGTCGATAAGGAAAAACATATTCATGGTCCCTACTTCTTCAACATATTTTCGCTCTACCGCATCCAACCAGAGCACCTGAGTGAACCCCTTTTTCTTGGCCTCCTCTGCGGCCAGCAGACTGGCGGCATAGTTCCCCGCGGTCTTGGCCTCACCGGTCCCCCCCACGGTAGCCCTTACATAGAAATCTTCAACATAGATCTTCACGGGGTTTAGGCCCTCCTTATAATAGGCACCAACAGGGCCTATGATGATAAAGAATAGATAGGCGTTGGAAGGCCTCACGCCAAGGTGAGGTTCTGTAGCAACCATGGTGGGCCTGATATAGAGGGAAGTTCCATGGGTCCTCGGGACCCAATCCTTGTCTAACAAGATCAGCTCTTTCATTGCCTCCATGGCCAGGTCAATATCCACCTCCGGCATGCAGAGCCTTTTAGCCGACCGATTGAACCTCTCAAAGTTTACCCTGGCCCTGAAGAGGTAAATGGCCCCATCTTTTCCACGATAGGCCTTTAGCCCCTCAAATATCTCTTGCCCATAGTGAAGCCCCATTGCAGCAGGGTCGATTGAGATATTCCTATATGGCTCAATCCGGGCGTCAAACCAGCCTTTTCCCGATTCGTACTCCATTGAAAACATGTGGTCCGTTAAGATATCACCGAATCCAAGGTCGAATTCGTCGGTCGGCTTTGGCTTTTGTTGACTCTCATCAGCTTGCATCACTTTGATTTCCATTATCCTCTCCTTTTTGATGTTTTTGGAAATTGCCCTTCCCTTGCAAAGGCGGATTCCCTCCGGAAGACATCAATCCTATATGGTAATAAGCTCATATCCGCGGGTGCCAAGTCCCAATTCTTCCGCATAATCCAGTTGGACAGACCAGTCAATTTTTGGATAGACCCCCCTAAATTTGTCTTCACCCCCCCTGGTGTGGGTCTTGAGGCAGGAATTCTCAGAGGCCACCTGACAATTGACCAGATCCACTGATGCCTGCTCAATAGCCACAGGATCTCTCGAAGCAACGATGCCGATATCATGTACGATAGGGGCATCGCTGTGACCGTAGCAGTCGCAGGCCGGAGAAATGTTGGTCAAAAAATTGAGGAAAAAGGCCTTCTCCTTTTTGTCCTTCAGGACCGCCAGGGTGTATTCTGCCAGCTTTTTCTGAAAGGCCGCGACATCCCCGCTCCATTGAACGTGGATGGCGCTGTTTGGGCAGATCAGGATGCATTCACCACAACCCACACACCTTTCGGTGTCGATGACCGCCTTTTCTTTTATCAGCGAGATTGCCTCTTGAGCACAGTGTTGAGTGCAATCCCCACAGCCAACGCACTTCTTGCGTTTGACCTTTGGGGATAGATCGGAGTGTTGCTCCAATTTCCCCTCTCTTGATGCACAACCCATACCCAGGTTCTTGATTGTGCCCCCAAAGCCTGCCAACTCATGCCCCTTAAAATGGGCAGCACTAATGAGCGCATCGGATTCGGCAATTTCCTTTCCCAGGTAAGCTGTTTTTATGATTTTCTGGTCGATCTTGACCCTTGAAAAGGAGGCCCCCCTCATACCATCGGCAATGATAATCGGGGCATTCACAACTGAGTAGGCAAAGCCATTCTCTATTGCCGTATTCAGATGGGCTACACTATTTCCCCTCGTCCCTGCATAAAGGGTATTTGTGTCGGTCAGAAAGGGTGAGGCCCCTAATTCTTTCACACGGTCCACGATTCGTCGAATAAAGATGGGGCGGATAAAGGCTGTATTGCCTTTCTCACCAAAGTGAAGCTTGATGGCGATAAGCCCTCGAGGTATGATGATCTCCTCCAGGCCCGCACTATCCATCAGCCTTACTAATTTGGACGGAAGATTTTCTTTTGCAGATGCTCTAAGATCTGAAAAATATACTTTACTCATGGGCATCAGACAAGATTCTTGGCCCTCTTTCTGCTCTCTCAACTCTGAATCATGGAAACAATACGGCAAGCTTTGTCATTTCCTGGTGAACCGGCCGTTACCCAGGACGGCAACGCCACCCGGTAAGTAGCGACAGATACTAAGCTTTTGTTGTCTGCGTGTCAAGGGGGTTCTCTCAGCTCCCATATTTTTCGTTGACAAACAAAATGTTGTTGGACTATTAGTTTGTATTAAAATATATGGGCCTTTGCGGATACGGGTTTGAGGTATTCCACAAGAAAAGGACCAAACCCACTAATATATAGAAAATCCGTTTCTGGGGGGCAAGTTTGAAATTTCCCACCAAGAGGTCCAGGAGACTGGGCCTGACAGATCAAAGAAGAGGAAGCATGAGCAAAAAAGCCTTGTTATCATCTTTTGTTATTTTTCTCCTAGGGTTTC
>JAUUVE010000371.1 GCA_030589715.1 Desulfobacteraceae bacterium
GGTCCAGGAGGGGGAAGTTGTTGTGATCCGGTACGAGGGACCAAAGGGTGGTCCGGGCATGCGTGAGATGTATAAGGCCATGAAGCTCCTCTACGGAAAGGGCCTGGCCCTCAAGACAGCACTTGTGACGGATGGGCGTTTTTCCGGGACCAACAACGGGTGCTTTGTCGGCCATATCTCACCGGAGGCCGCCGAAGGGGGTTGTCTTGCGATCGTTGAGGATGGAGATCTGATCACCATCGACATCCCCGATCGGAACCTGCATCTCCACGTTTCAGACGAGGAGATCAAGGGTCGTCTCTCCAGGTGGCAACGGCCCGAACCCAAGTTCAAAAGGGGGTATCTCGCCCTTTACGCCCGTCTGGCTGAATCGGCAGACAAGGGAGCGATTATTAGACACAAAATTGAGTAAGCGGTCCTGACCTATACAACCTGCTTCTCAGTACAGATGGGTCGGGGCCCCCTTTAAGGGAGATCTGGAACATCCTATGACTAACGGTATTTAAAATGGCCAAGCTCGCATTGTTCGGTGGAAGTCCAGTGAGGAATGAACCTTATCCAAGCTGGCCTCAGGGAGGTTCCGGGGAGTCCCTTTGGCTCGAAAAGGTATTGGCCGGTAATCGGTGGTTTGCGGGACTTCAGGGGGATGACCCGGATGCCCTGGGATCACTTTTTGGGGAACGCTTTGCAGCCCTTCACGGTGCTCGCTTCGCTCTGCCGGTGGCTAACGGTAGTGTGGCGATCGAGATCGCCCTGCGGGCATTGGGTGTGAAGCCAGGCGATGAGGTTATCGTGCCTTCCTACACCTTTATTTCGACAGCAACTTCAGTGCTTATGGTAGGCGCGGTCCCTGTGTTCGCAGATATAGAGTTCCACAGCTACTGCCTTGACCCACGGGACGTAGCTCGCCGCATCGGGCCGAATACCCGGGTCATCCTTCCCGTCCACCTGGGAGGTCAGATGGCTGACATGCCTGCCATGATGGAAGCAGCTAAACAGCACGGATTGTCCATCGTTGAAGACTGTGCTCAGGCCATCGGTTCCGCTCTGGGAGGCAAAAGGGCGGGTAATTGGGGAGATCTGGGGACCTTCAGCTTCCAGTCAAACAAGACCATGACTGCTGGAGAAGGCGGCCTGGTGATGACAAATGACCCCAGCTTGGCTGAGAGGGTGGTAGCTCTTCGCGCCTTTGGTCGATTTAAGGGTAAAGGGGGAGTGCGGTCATCGGACTTGACCTGCCAGTATCTTTCCAGCAACTATAGGCTTTCAGAGTTTCAGTCCGCGGTTCTTCTGGGGCAGTTGGAGAGATTTCCAGAGCAGGACGCCCGTCGCCAGGCCAATGCAACCCGTCTCACAGAGGGGCTCAAAGAGATACCAGGTTTGGATCATATCCGTGTGAACAAATCGTCAATGAAACACGGCTATTATTACTATTTGGTTCGATACGAACCGGAGGCGTACGGAAATCTGGATCCAGCCAGACTCTGTGATGCCCTCAATGCAGAGGGTATCCCCTTTGTGCCTGGCGATCGAAAACCGCTTTACCGCCATCCGGTCTTTGAAACTCGCAACCTATCCAACCACCTGTGTCCCCATGCCCTGGAAAGATATGGTCAGGCCGTAGACCTAAAAAACCCCGAGTGCCCGGTGGCGGAGGAGGCCTGTAAATCTACAATCATTTTACGCCACCAGGTCCTTTTGGGTGACACCAAGGACATGGACGACATCATAGAGGCCTTGTGGAAAGTTCACAAAAACATCAATGAAATACTAGCGAAGGAGGAGAAAGAATGAATGTAAAATTGATTAAAGAAGAAATTCCGGTAACAGAAGCAGATATGCAAAAAGTGCAGGATACTGTAAGTGCAACTTTGAAAAGAGTGAGGGATGGCGGGGACAAATATCTCCAGGATTACTATGGGAAAAAATTCGGTACCTCCGAGCCAATTTCTTTCCTGATTTCCCGCGATGAGGCCGCTAAAACCAAGGAACAGCTCTCCCCCGAACTAATAGAAGGCCTTGAGTTTGCCATCGAGCGGGTAACCGATTTTGCTCAGGCACAGAAGGACAGCATAACCGAATTTGAGAAGGAAATGCTGCCCGGAATCCATATGGGGCAGAGGGGCATACCCGTTGAGTCATGCGGGTGCTATCTCCCAGCTGGTAATTATCCCTGCGCAACTTCTGGGGTGATGTGCGTAGCTCCAGCAAAGGTGGCCGGCGTGAAAAGGATCGTATGCTGCAGCCCGGCAAGCCCAGACAAAGGCATTGATCCGGCGATTCTTTATACTTTGTATAAGATGGGCGTTGAAGAGATCTATTCCTTTGGGGGCGCTCATGCTATTGCTGTTTTAGCATATGGAACCGAATCCATCCCCCCGGTTGATCTTATTGTCGGCCCGGGCAATCAGTGGGTTACTGAGGCAAAGCGGCAGGTCTATGGGAGAGTAGGCATCGATTTTTTGGCGGGCCCCAGCGAATGCCTGGTTATTGCTGACGAGACAGCCCGTGCCGATTATATCGCAGCCGACCTCCTGGCCCAATGTGAGCATGACCTCATGGCCCGAGGGGCATTGGTAACCACATCGGAGACACTGGCCAACCAGTTACTGGATGAGGTGGAACGACAATTAGCCGATCTCAAGACTGAGGGGGTGGCCCGTCACTCCTGGGAGCACAAAGGCATCGTGGCGGTGGTTCCCACAATTGAAGACGCCTGTGCCTGGGCCAATGACTATGCCACGGAGCACCTGGAGGTTCACACCAAGGATCCGAAGGCTCTCCTTCCCCTTCTAACATCCTATGGTTCGCTCTTTCTTGGAGAGTCCACCGCCGAAGTGTTTGCCGATAAGGTGGCAGGGACCAACCATGTGCTTCCGACCCTGAGAGCTGCCAAATATACTGGCGGCCTTTGGGTAGGCAATTACATGAAGGTAATAACCCATCAATGGGTTGATGAGCAGGGCGTGCAGTTATTGGCACCTTACTCGGTGCGTCAGGCTGAACATGAGAAGATGGACGCCCATCGACGGGCAGCCCTCATAAGATTGACGAACAAATTATAAATCGCTTTACGGTTTTATATAGCGTCCCACACCAGGTGGGA
>JAUUVE010000237.1 GCA_030589715.1 Desulfobacteraceae bacterium
AAACGCCACATCCAGGCCCATCTCCCGGGCCTTCTCTACGGCCCCTTCCGCGGGCCAGGCGATCCTGTTTATACCGGCCTCAAGGGCACGCATATCTGTCTCCGCCCGGTGCTGACCCGCCGGCCGGGCACAGCTGAGGGCAATGGGGACATGGGGAATCCTAAGTCGGGCGGCACCAACAAACCGGCCCACAGTTTCAGGCTCCGGCGGCCGAACTCCCTCCATGGGCGTTTCCCGTATCGGATCAAGTACCACGATGACCAATGCGGAAATGGGATATCTGGCCACCATCTCCAGGGCATGCATTTCCCCATCGATTTTACCGTAATGTAGCCCAACCACAATGTGTGGAATCAGGGGAATCCCTGTAGCTGCCAGGAGTTCCAAAGAAGATTGCATGGCCTTAAGGCCATGGCGAAGGTGATATACACGGCCCATTGTTTCTTCTGATCCGACAACGTCCAGTAGCAGCTCATCTATACCCGAATCCTTAAGGGCGAGTGCGGTCTCCGGGTCGACAACCCCCGTATGGACAGATATCTTGAGGCGGGTGTGGTGTTTGATCCATTGGATGGCTTCCACAAATTTCTTCCAGGGAAGGGTGCCTCGTCTATCTGATCCCCCGCTGAGGAGCACACCCAGATTGCCTTCCTCATCCAGTCTCTGGCATATCTCTCTTAAGATATCAGGTTCCGTAGCGGGTATCATACCCTCCAGGATCTTTCGATAGCAGTGATCGCAGTTTAGTGCGCAGCTGGTGCCTGTAAGAGAAATGGCAGGATATTTCCCCCGTTCTCCCATGTAGACCATGCGACCAGGTATAAAGTACTGGACCTCTTTCCCATGGATCCGCCATGAGAGTCTCCTGGCCTTATCCAGGAGCTCTTTCAGGTCCCAGGACTTCACCTGTTTCCATGAATAGGATACCTCAGGAATCATTGTAATACTCCCTGCATGCTACCCAGCACCTGCGCAAAAGTTCCACTGGATCTCCGCCATTCCATTCTTCCTCCAACTCCATTCGCTTTTCCGCCGCCTTATCCAACACGGACCCAAACGCATTCCTCCACTGATGCAAATAATCCTTAAAGGCCTGTGTATCACCCCCGGCACTGACTGCTGCCGCCCTCCCCGCCATTGCGCCACATATTACAGCCTGGGGAATTCCGCCTCCTCTGATGGCGTGTGTTTGCCCAGCGGCATCACCCACCAGGATGATCCGGGCATCTTCGTCTATGGAGGGAAGGGGGCCTCCGGCAGGGATGTAACCTGTCGTTACGCCAACCACCTCGCCGATCCTATCCCCAAGCCTCTCCTTAAAGGTCTTGAGGGCCTGCTTGACCGGTCCGCCCAATGCCATCTGTATCCCCACCCCCACATTGGCCAGTCGCCCTTTTGGAAAGAGCCAGGCGTATCCTCCGGGATATTCCTTGCCTAAATAGACCTTAGTATCATGGGCGGGTTCTTTTAACTCAACAGTATGTTGTATAGCCCATAAGAACTTCCTATTATTCTGGCCTATCCACGAGCCCACCACGGAATGTGGGCCATCTGCCCCTATAACGACCGATGCCCTAACTTCTCCATCACCCGAAGGCCCCTTAATTCTCACCCGGTCCCCTTCCCTGGAAATGGCCTTGGTCCCCGTGAGGATCTCGGCACCAGCCTTTTCCGCTGCCCCTGCCAGTGCCCGGTCAAATTTTGCCCGGTTAAGGATAAACCCCGGGGCTGCTTTTCTAATTTGCTCGCCACCTGGAAGGAAGGTTATCATACCCCGGATCTCCTGGGCAATGGCCTCTGGTGGGATTTTCACGGTTTGCGCCAAGAGACGGGGAACATACTCGGCGCACCTGACCGGCTCACCGATCTGCCTCCGCTTCTCTACCACCAACACCTCCGCACCTGCCTCTGCTGCCGCCCGTGCCGCAGAGGAGCCTGCTGGACCGGCGCCCACAATCAATACGTCAAATAACTTGCCGTTTCTCACCGTGTACTGCCTATGACCGAGTGTAAATCAAGACTGTTGGTTATTGAGATATCCGTGGCAGTTCGTGGCATGTCAACATATAAAATACTGGAGTGTTGGAGTACTGGAGTGTTGGGTCCAAAAGCTGAAAAAGATCTGATTTTTATTCTTTCACCCTTGCTTCCCCGAAATCCAAACATGGTTCATATTTTTCCTTTATTCCCTGGCCCAGACCGAGTTCATAACGTGTTCGATTTTTTAACTAAAATTCAGACTATTTCACCAGACGCAGCGATTAACACCTGAGTCGCACCAGGGCGGGCCAACTATTCATCCCCGCTAAAGACGGGATTTACAACATTACATTACTCCATCACTCCAATACCCATTACTCCAGATACGATTAACCTCCTCCTTTGATAAAGCGTGGATGACTGCCGTTTACCAACAGCCGTGATTTACACCCCCGATGATCTTTTCAAGGAGGTTGAGTTTGAGTTGTGTCTCGCCTTCAAATTTCCCCTCTTTGGCATCCTGCTCCTGGTCCAGCTCATAACAGCTGGTACTTTCGACATCTATCAATAACCCGGCCATCCCTGCCTTTTCAAAATCTTCGCGATGCTTAATAAAAAAAGGGTCACAGCAGCATCCCAGATAGCCCTTGACACCCCTTGCCTTCATTTCGGCCAACGTGGTCTGCAGATCCTCAAAATCAAGGATCGTAATGGGCTCCATGTTGTGGTTGCGCGCCAATTCATACGCTACCCCCACTGTGCAACCCCCGCAGGAAATGCAGTCCTTATCATACCGGAATTCACAGCTGGCCAGCTTTGCGCAGTAAGGAAGAAGGACCACACTGGCCTCTGGCAATTGTTCAATGGCGCCATTGACCATGTGAATGTAATTTGCCTCTTTCACGCTCAGTCCCAGGTTTGTGAGATCGCGCTTCCGGAGGGCCTCAGAAATGGCCTGAATGAAAACATCAGGCGTAACCCCGGGTATCATGGGTTTAGACTCTCTAAAATATGACCTGACGGTCTCCTCTATCTTGCTGCATTTACAGTTTTTCAATCTGGCCTCTAAATCCAGGATGGCCCTTTTGGGGTAGGCAAAAAAATCCCCGGTTATCAGGGCCATTTTTATGCAATCGCGTACATCGTCAACCAAGAGTGAAAGGCGTATCAGGCCTCCGGGGGCCTTGTGAACCGAATAGAGGTGACGATCATCTCTTGGTGAGCGACGTATCTTCCGGATCCAACTGTCTGATCGGAATTTCTCGAGGTGCTTAAAAAAGTAGTTATTCTCCCACTCCGTTAGCCCTTCGGCTTCAAATCCCACTCCAAAGGTCTCGCCAAACCCTTTTAAGATAGCATCCTTGACTATTTTCATTGGCGGGACCTCCCCCAGTTCCCATTTCAGACAGGTCATCCGCTCTTTGAGGGAGTCGATCTCTTTGTCTTTTAGCTTTTCCGTAGGGATCCGAAGGGCGCGGAGCATTGTGTGGATATCCAGGTCTATCAGCAAGGTGCCCTGAAACAAGAAGACATCGTGGGCCTCGGTGCCCCCTGTCCCGGAGATTTTTCGACCCTTCACCTCGATATCATTTACCGGTCTAAAGGACGCTTCTATGCCCAGCGAGCGGAGGCCGGTAATGGCGGCATCACACAATGTGCGATAAAGCCCCAGGACATCGCGCGAGGCAACATCTTTCCCCGCAAAGAGCTCCCAGCCCAGGGTATCTTCTCCAAAATAGATGGTCCCTCCCCCGGTTATGCGGCGATTAATATGGATCGCTCTCTGACCGCAGTAGTCCTCGCGGATCTCCTGTTCTACGCTTTGATGGAAGCCCACAAGGCAACAATGGGGTTGAAACTGCAGGAACCGGAAGGTGTTGGGAACAAGTCCTCTTGCCCGCGCCTCTAGGATTGTCTCATCCAGACACATGTTTTCCGCTGCAGTTCTCTTGCCCGTATCCAGCAAGCGCCATTTCTGCATATTGTTACTCATTACGAGATGGTTATCCCAATCTGGTTCTAGATTGTTTTTGTGTGCTGTGGGCTTGGCGGGAACGGATAGTTCCGGAGAAGGCCTTTCATGGCCTGGGTAGGGGTCTCATTTGCATAGGGTCGGTTGCAGCCGGAACAACCGGTGGTCATAAAGGCTGTACCTTTCTGTACGATGTCCTGTAACTTGTCACCGGGCAAACCAAAATCCACCAAACTGCCCGCATCAAAACGGATTCCTTCAAATCGCGCTTCTTTATTGTCTATGATATGTCTGGCCAACTGAACTCTTCGATACTGATCCATGGGAGGCTGTGGCAGATTCTCCATGGCCGAACCCTTTTCAGGGAAAAAGGAAAACAGATGCACCCGGGCCCCCATGTCGTAACATTCCTGGATAAAACCAACAGCCTCTTTCTCGGTCTCCCCCAGGCCGATGATAAGGTGCACCCCTACCCCGCGATGTCCGTTTCCAAAAACCGAAACAGCCTCTCTCACCCCGTTTATGTAACGATCCCATTTATGA
>JAUUVE010000023.1 GCA_030589715.1 Desulfobacteraceae bacterium
AAAAACTGCGCAAGAAGGTCCTGGCCCAGGCCCGTTTTGCCATCACCCAGGTTGGTTATGATGCCCGAAAGTTTCATGAGCTCCTTTGCGTACAACGGGACTGGAACATGGAGATCCCAACCCTGGGCTCAGTCTATGTCCTTGCGCCAGGGGCAGCGCGTATTATGGCAGAAGGCATGATCCCCGGTGTGGTTGTCACCAAGGAATTGCTAAGGATTGTCGAGAGTGAATGGAAGGACAAGAAAGAGGGGCATGCCGCCGCCATTGAACGTTCGGCCCGCCTGGCCGTTATACTCAAAGGCCTGGGGTATCGCGGGGTCCATTTCGGCGGCATACACAAGGGCTTTGAGACATTGTCACGCATCCTCGATCGAATGGGGGAGATTGAAGATGGGTGGCAAGAGTTCCTGCCCGACTTTGATTTCCCCCAGGAGAATGGCTTCTATCTATACCTCCGGGACCCAAAGAGAGGGCTTTGCAGTAAAGAGCTGAGCCCCAGAAGGAGCAGGGCATCCAATTGGGAGAAGGCCATTTTTCAATTCTGCCGCGGGGTGCATTATGCATTTTTCCGGCATAGCGCCCCTTTTGCCTCTCAATACCAGGCGATCTGCTCGTGGCTGGACAAGGGCCGATTTGGGAATTCGATAATGAGGATTCTGGAGAGTATCCCCAAGAAACTCATGTTTTCGTGCGAGCAATGCGGTGATTGCGGCATTCAACATACGGGGTTTCTATGCCCAGAGACCCAGTGCCCGAAGCGCACTCGTAACGGGCCATGCGGCGGTAGCAGAGACGGGATGTGTGAGGTCCATACGGAGAGACATTGTGTGTGGTGCAGGGCCTATGTGCGTTGGGCCTCGGTCAATCAGGCCGACAGAATGATCGGGGATTTTGTCCCTCCGCGCATGTGGGAGTTGAACCACACCTCCTCCTGGCTCAATTTCCATCTTAGAAAAGACCATCAAGGAGAAGGAGGCTGACGTCTTACTGATAGGTCACCCGAAACACCTCCTCAATAGTTGTAATTCCGTTCAAGACCTTTTGTGCCCCATCGTGACGTAGGGTCATCATACCCCTTTCAATTGCCATGCGTTTGATAGCATTGGCATCAGAGGTCTTCAATATTTGATTCATGAGCGTCTCATCCAGGATCATCAGCTCAAATATCCCCGTCCTTCCCCTAAATCCAGTATTAAGGCACAAGGGGCATCCCCTGCCCCGGTAAATCTTTTTTCCTTCGGACATCTCAGGCGTTATCCCTATTTCACGCAGGGACTCCTCCTCAGGGGTATATTCCTCTTTACAGCTGTCACAGACCACGCGCACCAATCTCTGGGCCAATATGGCTGTCACCGAAGATGTGACTAGAAAAGGTTCGATGCCCATATGGATTAGCCGCGTTACGGCGCCGGCCGAGTCATTGGTATGCAGGGTGGAAAAGACTAAGTGGCCGGTTAGTGCGGAGTGTGTAGCGATCTGAGCAGTCTCCAGATCTCTTATCTCGCCCACAAGGATCACGTCAGGGTCCTGGCGCACAATTGAGCGCAATCCATTGGCAAAGGTGAGGTCTATCTTGGGGTTGACCTGGATTTGGCCGATCCCTTCGATCTGATACTCAATGGGATCTTCTATGGTGATAATATTGATGTCTGTCCTATTAATTGTTGAGAGCGCGGCATAGAGGGTGGTGGTCTTCCCGCTACCTGTGGGACCTGTAACCAGGAGGATGCCGTGGGGAGATCGAATGAGCCTATCAAATTTCTCCAACTGATACTCTGGCATACCCAGCTCTGAGACCCTGAGCAGGATGGTTGTCTTGTCAAGGAGCCTTAAGACCACCCGTTCACCAAATGCGATTGGGATAGTTGAGACCCGAATATCGATATCTTTGTCCGCGATTCTTATCTCGATCCGCCCGTCCTGTGGAAGCCTTTTCTCGGCTATGTTCATCTTGGCCATAATCTTGATGCGAGAGGTCAGTGTCGCCTGGATATGCCTTGGGGGCGATAGCATATCGTAAAGGATCCCATCCACACGATGCCGAATCTTGAGCCTGTTTTGAGAGGGTTCGATGTGGATATCACTGGCCCGGGCCTTTACTGCCTGTGACAGCATCAAGTTGACCAGTTTGATGATGGGGGCATCACTTGTGTCATCCAGGAGATCACCCGTCTTCTCTATTTCAGAGATGATGAGATCGGTATCCTCCTCATGCATGTCCTGTATAACCTGTTCAGCAGAATCGCCGCTCATGTCATATGCCAAATTGATGACCGAGGCGATGGCCGAATGGGGAGCAAGCACGACCTCTCCGCTCTCCAGTCCCAAAAGAGATTGCAGGTCATCGAGAGGTTGAAAGAGGAGCGGGTCATTGATTGCCACATATGTACCATTGGAGGTAATTACCGGCACCATCCTGTATTTCTTGAGAAACTGGATAGGAACCTCTTGGGCAAACTCGGTCTTTAGACCTTCTAAGGGAAGCGTCAGTGTAAAAGGGAGATCAAACTGTATGCTGAGGGCCCCTAAGAGATCGGACTCTGAAATGGCCTTTCTCCGGATCAATATCTCACCGATTCGCCCCCCCCTTTCTTCCTGGAATTCAAGGGCCTCGTTGAGGACTTCTTGGGATAGGCCACAGGACTCTACTAGTATTTCGCCAATTAGCTTCATTTTACTCTTGCTTATCACCTCTTGGACGAGGCCTTCTGTACATCTTTATGACACCCTCCTTGATTCTCTCGATCTGATCCTTTTTCTCCTGGTAGACCTTCCTTGCCTCAAGGGGGTTCTGGATGATATGGGGTGTCAGAAATACAAACAGGTTTGTCTTTTTTGCGCTCTTGGTAGTGGATCTGAAGAGCCACCCGAGGAGCGGAATGTCCGCAAGGCAGGGCACCTTGCTCTCTACGACCGATGTGTCATCGTCGATCAGGCCGCCTATGACCACTGTATTACCGTCTTTTACGATAACGGTCGTCTGGGCCAGACGTTTGGACGTCTCCGGACGGTCTATCTGAGAGCCGGGGACCAATCGGGTCACTTCCTGAAAGATCTTAAGGCGGACAAGACGTTCCTGGCTGATCTGTGGAGTGATCTTTAGAGTCACTCCCACGTCTTTGTATTCGTAAGTGGTGTAATCCAACCTGGCCTCGGTGGTCTCCTGTCGCACGATATACGGCACATTCCTCCCCACCATGATCTCGGCTTCTTCGTTGTCGGTGGTCAGGATCTGGGGTGTTGAGAGGATATGAACGTCGCGGTCCTGTTGGAGTGCACTCACAACTGCCGCCAGGTTCGGAAACTTAATGCCACTGATCTCGATGAGTGGGCCAATAACTCCCAAGGCAAATCCAGTGGGAAGGGCAGGCGGACTCTTGATAAGATCTCCGTAGTTGAATCCACCAAAGGCCACTCCATCCTTTCCATTGTAAGTGAACTCCTTGCCACCCACCCACTTCACCCCAAGCTGAAAGTTTTTTTCCACGTCGACTTCCATAATCAGGGCCTCGATGTAGACCATCATCCGGGGGATATCCAGTTTCTTGATGACCTCCTCCAGGACAAGATAGTCGTCTTTGTTGGCCATGATTACCAAGGAGTTGGTGGCCTTGTCCGCCACGATCCGGGCCTCCTTTGAAATGACGGGGGCCTTTCCCTTCCTCGCGCTTTTTGGCTGTTTTGAGGGAATGGCCGTCAGGACCTTGGTCAGATCTTCTGCGTTTGCGTGTTGAAGGTAATAGACGCGGATGTCCCCTTCTCCCGGGGGAGTTTCTTTATCCAGCATCTTTATGAGCTGTTTCATCTTTAAGGTATCATCTTCAGATGCCAGCAGAATCAGGGCATTGGTCCTTTCATCGGAAACAATTTTGACAAGTGAGGCGCTGGGGGCGCCTTTCTTGACCCTTCTTCCCCTCCTTTGAAAAACCGTGTTTAACGATTTGGCCATAACAGAGGCGGTGGCATACTCAAGGGGGACAACCGTTATCTCCTCTCCGACACCCTCAACATCAATAGCCTTTGTAATACGAAGCAACCGTTTGATATTGGAAAACACATCGGTGACAATCAGTGTCCGCGTAGGGGAATAGGATACGAGTACACTGCTCTTTGATATAAGCGGGATAAAAAGCTTTTTCAGTTCGTTGGGATCAGCATACCTGAGGGGTATCAGCTGGGTTACCACCTTATCTTCAGGGCTAGCAGCCTCCTCGTATAAGCGGGTCTCAATACTCTTGGATCGCGCCTGTACGGCTGGTACGATCTTTATGATACTCCCTGAAGGGACCGTGGTGTAGCCATGCACCTCAAGTACGGATTCAAAGACCCTGTATGCCTCCTTTACTGAAATCTTGGTGGGGGAGATTATTGTCACTTTTCCTCTAACCGCCTTGTCAATTACAAAATTCTGCCCGGTCAGTTCACTGATGAACTTGATAAAGATCACTATGTCCACATTGTCGAAGTCGATGGTCACATAGGGTTTGTCCACCCCTCCGGGCTTGGAGTTACCTTTGTCCCTGGTTGCGGATTTTTCCTTAATGGGCCTTGCTTCGGGGGGGCTTGGAGGGGCTGGCCTCTTCGGCCGGGGCTTCTCTCCATCGGGCCTCGGTGCCACTTGTTCAACTGAGGGCGTGACAGAAGACACACCCTTCTCTCCAGCGATACGGGCCCCATGGACCAGGTAATCGGTTGAAAGTAGCCATACTCCTAAGAATAAAAAGTAAAGGAGATATCTTGATTTCATCAAACCATCACTCCACTATTTTTGGATTATCTTCTGAAACTCCGGCGATTCCCACAGGTTTTTGAGGTCAGCATCTTTTTGGGCCCAATCCCCGGCCGGCCCATAGAGCGATACCGCTTTCCTCAGATAAGCAAGGCTCTGGCCTAGCTCTCCCCTAATTGCATAAACGCATGCAAGGTTATAATAGGGGTCCACATGCCCCGGTCTTAACCGAGTGGCCTTCTCCAGGACACTGCTGGCCGCGGGGTAATCTTTGTCGTGAATATATATAACTCCCAGGTTGTTCAGGGCATCAATATAACCGGGATCTATTTTGAGGGTTTCCAGATACAGCCGCCTGGCATCCGCAAGACGGCCTCCTATATGGAGGGCCCGTGCCCTGTCATAGATTTCTTTTGGGTCTATGACAGGTTCTTGGTGGGGAGGAGGTGCAGGTCGTTCCTCTCTATGGTCAATAGCCTTTGTGGTTTTTGGGACCTTGGAATTTAACCATGAATAGGCCCCAAAGGCAAGGAAAAGGATAATGACAGCCAGGAAAGCCACCCGTATCGCCTTCCTGGTCACGGACCTTGCCCCTTTCCCGCTTGTCGAAAGGACCCCGTCATATTCTCCACGACGGGTATCCCTCTCTTTTTGCGCCTTTTTCAAGGCCTCATGGATGTAACTCATAGCCCAACATATCCGATTAACTGTCTAACTGATTAAGCCACGTCCTTTGGGCCGGAGGCCAGTGTCCAGCATCGCGAAGTCCCGCATGGCGGAGCTTCGCTACTTTCCCACCTGATACAACAAGGCCATGGTCCGGGGACCAACTATCCCATCTGCGTTCAGGCCAAAATCCCTCTGGAATTTCATGACCTGGTTGAAGGTTTGCTTATCATAGACCCCTGTAGGCTCAACCAGGTACCCCATCCCGCCCAGCATCTTTTGAAGATGAAAGACATCCGGGGCACTTGTGCCTTTGGTCAAATGGATGCTCTTGTCTTTGCGTGAATAAAGCCAGGAGACATTCTTGTCCCAGTTCCCAAGGACAAAATCTCTGGTAACCGGATGTTTATTACCTTTGGCATCCAGGGCAATGGCTCCATCCGGGGTCACTTCACGGATCAAGATATAGCGGGGAGATCCCTGGGCCGGGGGAAGATGGTCAGCCAGATGTATACGGAAAGGTCTCTTGAACATGATATAATATTCAGGCTTTACGTGGAATGAGACCAGGCCCAAGCGCTCTATCGTACTATTACTGTTCCTCATGGCCTCAAGGGCGAAAAGATTGAAGAGGCCGGCAAGGCTTGTTTTTTGATCCAAGAACAAAGATTCCGGATTCTCTTGAGGCCTGAGAGGTTTCTCCGGAGAGTTGTCGGGGACGGGGGCGGGGGCTGCAATGGTTTTCTGATTTGAAACACCCCCCCCAAACTCCTCTTTGAAATTCCATCCAACGAGTCCAGCCAGTGTGATTAACAAGATCAGAAGGAGCGCAGGAGATTTGGCGATTTTTCCGAACCAGCCCTTCTTGAAGGGACCGGTAGCAAGATCGCCACTAAGGTCCCTGATCGCCTTTCTGACTGTTTTCGAAAAGATGGTGTATTCCTCCCGGGAATATGCAATAAGGAGCGCCCTGTCGCAGACGGCATTTATCCGTCTCGGGTTCCCTCGGGAGTGTGCATAGATCTTTCTTAGGGCCCCCCTTGTAAATCTCGGATTCCCTTGACTTCCCGCTACCACCAGACGGTGTTCCAGATAACCCTGAAGGTCCCTGAAGTCCAAAGGCTTCAAGTCGTAACGGACCGTGATTCGCTCATTTAACTGTCTCAAGGATGGGGAGAAGAGGAGGTCTTTCAGTTCAGGTTGACCTACCAGCACGATCTGGATCAGCTTCTCTCTTTCTGTCTCCAGATTGGAGATCATCCGTATCTGCTCAAGGACGGCATTTGAAAGGTTTTGGGCCTCATCGATCAAGAGTAAGACATTGCCGCCAGTGGTGAAGTTTTTGAGCAGGAAGTGATTGAGGGCATCGATATGATCCTTCTTGCTTTCACTCCCCGGCTCCACCTCGATGCCAAACTCATGGTTTATGATCTTCAAGATCTCCATATCTGATATGAAGGAATTGAGTATCAGGGCACTTCTTGTGGATTCATCCAAATGGCTCAAGAGGGCACGGCAGAGGGTGGTCTTGCCTGTACCGATACCACCTGTTATGGCAATAAAGCCCTTCCTTTCATTTATCCCGTAAAGCAGATGGTCAAGGGCCTTTTTGTGATAAGGGCTCAAGAATAGATATCGAGGGTCCGGTGTCAGATTGAACGGGTTTTCCTTAAGCCCGAAAAAGGAGGTGTACATAGCCTGCCATGCCTGACTACTTAAAGGTGTAAGTTATTGTTTTCGTTTCTCCGCTGCGGATAATATCCACAGAGACCTGGGATCCTGATTTGAGTCTTTGATACAACGAAAAGACGTCGTCGGGGCTATTTATGGGTCTGCCATTTACCTTTTGGACAATATCTCCATTTTTAAGTCCCAATTTGGCAAAGATGGAACCTCTTTTGATGCGGGCAAGTTCTAACCCGTCGGGTTTACCATCCTTTATGCGGGGGCGGACGCGAACTTGAGTTAAGAGCTGGCCAAGGTTTTTAAGCGACTTTTCCAGGTCAGACTTGGAGAGTGTTATGGTAGCTCCTTTCCTAATAGGGCCTTTTGAACCGCCACCCCTTCTTATCTTCCCAGAGGCGGCCTCTTCCATGGTCAATATCTCATCTCTATCTCCGACCCTGAGGACCACCTTTCCTCTTAGGATTTTTTTGATGACTGCATTCTGAACTGTATCTCCTCGCTTGTATAGTCCCTGCTCTCTTTTCTGTGTCTCTTCAATTACAGCATAGGAGTTCTCCTGGTTGCCAGTTACTGTGCCCAGGAGCAAGACCTTGAGGGAAGTGGGCTCCAGGGCCTCAATCTCTTCTGTCCCCAGCGCTTTGGCCTTTGCCCCTTCGAGTGGGTTCTCGTTGGACCCGAATATATTTCGTCCGGTTATAACGCTGAAATCACTCAGTGGTGGTCTCTTGTGTATCTGAAGAGGGGGGATCTTCCGAACCACAGTCTCTTTGATTTCGACCTGGGCCAGGTGCGAGCAGACAACCTTATAGAAGATGTCCACGCCAATGTAGATGACAGCGGATAAGGCAAAAAGGTTAAATATGGTGGAATAGAGCTTTTTCATCAGTGATCCGTATGCTGGACTCGGCAGGGGAATAAAGCCTTTCCTCCCAGTAAAGGTGAAGGTGTTACGTGAACCTGAATCCAGGCTTACCGAATGTCCCGTTGATAATAAAGGATCGGCTCCCCTTTTTTAGATATTTTTTCAAGAACCTCAAGGTATTCATGTCACCGCCAATGCCCTGGAAGATTCCGGCAAGGGGTTCAATTCTGCCCCTTAGGTCAAGGGTGCTCTTTGAAATCTCTTTTTTGAGGCCTATGGTTCCGGATAATGTCCCTTGAACTTCTCGACCCTTCAACTCAACCCTGGCCAGGTCAAGCTTTCGATCCTTGAGGGCTATTTTTATGGAAAGTTCAGTAAACTTAACTCTCTCAAAACTCAAAATAGGTTCCGGGAGCTCCACACGGCCATCTGTTACCCTTATATCCGCCTCGCCTGTGCCGTCAATAAGGAGATTAGATCCCTTACTGAAAGCAAGAGTCCCTCCCAGGATTCCGCCTATCCTGTGGCCGATAAGGGATATGAGGTACGCACACTCGCCAATATCAATATCCTTCAATTTGATCCATGCGGTGAAAGGGGCGCTGGGGTTATTTTCCGTAAGATGCAAAGTGCCCTTGGCCTTACCCCCATAGGTCTGAGAGTCAAAAGAGTAATTGGGTTTCCCCTGAAGAAGTGAGAAAAGCTCAGGCCTAATAGAAAGCTCGGCTGAGCTGAATAGGACATCGTCAGGCCTTTTCCTGAGGGTGAGCTTGATATTCCGGAGCTTCAGACCGGGGGGCCAGGAGGGACCAACTCTTTCAACCGAAAGGAGGAGGGAAGGATTTGCCCTGGTGGCAGTTGTTTGAACATAATCCCTTATCTCATTCGAAGGGAAGCGGTAGTACAAGAGTCCAATGGTCAGCAAGACACCGTAAAGGGTATACCACAAGATCTTCTTTTTTTCCCCTACATTCTGCTTCATGATTAAACCTTGGTCTCTTGATCCCTTATGTCCGCTTTAGGGTCAACACCTGCAAAATGGCATCAAGGGAACCGGGGGCACCCTTATTTTCTTTGATTGAAATCCTTTTGATACCCACAACATTCTGCGGCGACTCGATACGGTATAAGTAATCAACGAGCTGCCCAAGGGAGATCCCCTCCAGTTTCATCTCGACCATTGTTTCCTCGTAAGGGCCTGTGCCTTTCAAGACTGAGGGCCTCATATACTTAATATGACCCTTGACCAAGGCCTCCCCGGCCGCCCTTTCAAGAAAAGAAAAGAGTGTAAATCCAACCTTGCGCCTGGCAAGAATATTTCGTGCCCCCCGCGAACCGGTCTTGTAAGACCGGTATTTGGCGCTCAGGATCACGACCTCTTTTAATGCCTCTTCCTTGGCCTGAATGGCTTTTTTCATACGTTGGCGTTTTTCAAGAAAGGGAAAAAAGAAGAACTGAAATAGAAGGAATACCACCAGACAGCAGGCAGCCAAGATTACAAGATACTTTTCTCGCCTTCCAAGCTTCATGATCCCGGCCCCCGCCAACTCCGTTTCAGCTTTATTTCAAATTGCACCTTCTTGCCTTTCCGGTCAAGGTTTGCGGAACTAATTGTGACTTGGTCAAAGAGGGCCGAAGACTCCAGGCCATTCTTGATATTGTCAACTGCATTGAACGTAGTGGTCCTGCCGCTCATCCTCACCATATCCGGGTCAATTATCATACGAGTAATACGGACATCCAGGGATCTTGGAATCCGCTTGGATATATTCTTTAATAGGTCAAGAACGTTCCTTCCTCCATCTATCCCAGGATATGTTGCTGCTGGCCCCTTGATCTGATTGATCCTTATCTTCATCTGCGCCAAGGGATCTACGATTCTCTTGACATCAGGAAAGGTCTGCATGAATACCTTCTTGATCTCCTGGTCCAGGTTCCTGTACCTTTTCTTCATGAGATAGTAACCTATGCCCATGTCAGCGGCCAGGAAGGCCAAAACGACCATGATAGAGATGACTCCTTTTCGGAGTTCCTTCTTGATCCCAAGATATTTGCCTTTTACCTCAAACTCATCCCTCCTGAAATTGAATCCCTGGGTGCGTTTGGCCTCCCGAAGTGCAAGTGAAAGGGCGTTATCCATCAGGGGGGCATTCCAGGCTTGTGCCACATCTCCATTCATCCGTATCCGTTTGTCCTCAACCAGATTGATTTGCTCAGAAGGGAGATCAAGGAATTGGCTCAATAGGGGGCCTGTGTCCGGCCGGAGTGCTCCCGTACCAGTGAAAAAGACCTTTTCGGGATAAAAGACCTGATGGTTCTGCCGTCCAAAGGCATAGATTGTATCACGAACCATCTTGCACAGGGACTCAAGATAGGGCCCGATCTCCTTTGTGGTCGCGGGATCGGCGGGGGGGATAGCAACCAGACCCCCATTGAGGGCAAATGTGCGGATTAGGGCAATACGTCTTCTCAGATAGAGGACCATGGTACTTCTCTTCTGACAGATGTCCAAGATGATGCCATGGTCAGGGACCCCTTCACACCTCAGGAGCCAGGAGACTAAGGGCAGACATCTAATATCCAAGATCTCCGGGTTGAGTCCGATGGCCTCTAACTTTGTCAAATATTCTGAAACAACTGCCTTTTTTATGGAAACCGCCAGGATGTCGGTCTGGTCGGATCGATCTATGATGGCAAAATCAACTATCAGTTCCTCAATGGGGAAGGGAAGCATGCTATCAATTTCGTATGGGAGCGTCTTCCTTATCTTTCGCGGGTCCTTAAAGGGCATTTGGAGGTTTCGATAGGAGACATCTCCTGCCGGAATCGATGTGATACAGGTATCACTCTTGAGGGCTACTCCCTCAAAGATCCTTCTCAGGCCGTCATCCAGGTCCCCATTCTCTTCAATCATGACATGGGCGCAGGCTGTGATCTGATATCCCTTTAGTCCGCTTATGACCTGGACCGCTGTGATGGAGTCTTCGTTGATGTCAAGGCCTAGTGTTTTTCTTGGCATTACTCAATCTTCCACGATAAAATTTTCACGGTCCCTTCACCCCTTTTGACCATTGCGGTCACCATCTTTTTCATTTCTCCCTTCAAACCCTGTGACCTAATCTCGAAATAGGTGCTTGTGGTGGTAACAAGGCCCGGATCAATATTCATATGGCTCATCCCATGCACATTCTTGTACCATTTTGGGTTTTTTAGATCATTCTCCTTGTCAAGGCGATATTCAACCATACTCTCCACCGCCTCGTCATCTATCCCAGGGAAAAGGCATTTCAATACCAAGGGATCGGCTGTATTGATATTGATCTTTCCGTCACCGTGAACAGTCAGATATCTTGATAGCCCAGGCCTCTCTTTTGTTCCGTAAAAGAGCTCCCTGGTAATTCCCCTTACAAGCAGCAGTTGCTCAAGGAACTGAAAGGGCCCATTCTTGCACCGGTAAGGTCTTTCCAGGCCCTGATAATAGCCATTCTCAGCGCCAAACCTGGTCACCTCGTCGTCCGGATCGATCCAGTCCTTTATTGCATCCAGGAGATTGTCGACCTTTTCGGGGTCAAGGTCGAATGGCTCCGAGTTCAAGAACCTACTCAATAGATCTCTTTGTCTTGCATCAAAGCCCCCCTTTTTATCAACCAATTGATTGACCTGAATCTTTCCTGAAAGATCAAGGATCTCCAGCTCAAACTGGCCTTGTTTAAACATGGAGGCAGAATAGGAAGAAAAGGCCTTTGAATAGGCCCAAGGCTCTTGAAGAGAGTCAAAATCGGTTTCTGAGGCGTCCTCAGTGAGAAAAGCGAGGGCACAGTTGAATCCGGATCTTGCAATGGATGCCAGAGTGATACCATCCCTGAGGTTTGTGGCGGAATAGAGATCCGAGCGCATGGAAAAATTGAACTGAAGGGTAAACACAACGATCAGGCTGACCACCAGGATCGTAAGTATCAGGGCAAAGCCTCGATTATCCTTTAGGAGCTCTTTCATACATTTCCCCGGCCATAGGAAGTGAGACACCAGTACTGAATCTGATGGGTGATTCAGGATCGGTCTTATTCACAAATTCCAGCGAGATAAGAACCATCACAGGCAAGTTGCCATCAAATTCCTCCTTGGTTGAATCCCATCTCTCGTGCGGCTTACCATCACTACTGTAGTAAGTCAAATCAACCGAAGAGAGGCCTTCACAGAGAGGAACTCCGCCAGACCCTTCTTCCGGCTCTTCATCAAATTCCGGGGTATCTGACCTGAGAAGGGTAGCACCATTTTCCTGATCGCTTTCAACCGCGTAATAGGCTATCGTTGTGGCCCCTGAGTCTGGCTCTGTATCGTTGAAGCCAATATGGGCCCTGGATAGGAACCGGAGGGTATCAAAGGGCCTGCCATTTATCTCCTTTTTCTCTCCAATAAATACATCTAGCCCCTGGGTATCTGCTTCTGTTTTCTTGGTATATGCACCAGGGATAACATAGACCGATTCCAGATCCTCGATCATCCTCTCCAAGGCTGTACGGGCCATTGCGTAAATGCCTGCCTGGGACTCAGTCTGGTCCATAATCCTAAAGGCCCCGGTATAGGTGGTGAAGATCGTTGAGAGGATGATAGCAAAAATAAAAGTAGCTATCAGGATCTCCACCAGGGTGAAGCCGCTGCTATTTGAGAGGTTCTTGGTCTTCATTCTTACATTCACCAGGTTTAAAACCTTGGCCTTTCAGGCGTATAGCTTTAGCGGGCTTTGGATTCCGAATATCGAATACCCGCCTGCCATGCAGAATGCGCTGGGATAGGACAATAATTGCGGTACCGAGATCAACATTGAGGTGCTATATCCAATCTGCCCAAAGGCATTG
>JAUUVE010000222.1 GCA_030589715.1 Desulfobacteraceae bacterium
GATTGAAGGGTCGTATTGGAAGCACTGCAGGGCCAGAGGTATTCTCAGGGACCGAAGGGTTCATGCACCTTGCCACCTTGGATGAAGTTGACACCGTTGTCTCGGCCATGACCGGCGCAGCCGGCCTATTGCCCACGTATGAGGCGATCAGGGCGGGCAAAGATATTGCATTGGCCAACAAGGAGACGATGGTGATGGCCGGTCATCTGGTAATGGCGGAGGTGGAAAGAAATGGCGTATCGCTGATTCCCATTGACAGTGAACACAGCGCCATACTCCAATCCTTACAGGGTCACACAAGGGAGGATCTGAGGCGTGTGATCCTGACCGCATCCGGGGGCCCTTTCAGGGACCTATCTATGGAACGGATGAGGACCATAACCCCTGCCCAGGCCCTGGACCATCCCAACTGGAATATGGGGCCCAAGATCAGTATCGATTCAGCGACCATGATGAATAAGGGTCTTGAAGCCATCGAAGCCAAATGGCTCTTTGATTTGGACATGGCTCAGATAAGCATCCTCATACACCCCCAGAGTATCGTCCATTCCATGGTTGAATATAAGGACGGGTCTGTCATCGCCCAGCTGGGTATCCCTGACATGATGATTCCCATATCCTATGCCCTCTCGTTCCCCCATCACGTGGAAAACAGCCTTTGCACCCTCCAGCTTGAGCAGGTCGGGATGTTAAGCTTTGAGAAACCGGATATGAAGAGATTCAGATGTCTCGAACTGGCCCTGAGGGCACCGGAAATCGGTGGCAGCATGCCGGTGGTCCTAAACGGGGCAAATGAGATCGCGGTTGAGTCCTTCTTACAGGGAAAAATGGGGTTTCTAGATATCCCTGAACTAATTGAGAAAACTATGGAGGCTCACCAACCCCACCCTGTTGAGAGTATTGGGATGGTTATGGAGGCAGACAGCTGGGCCCGTAAGACGGCCCGGGATCTGTTACAAGAAATGGATTAGCAGAGAGATTTTCTCGGATGGGGTTCGAAAATATGGATACGTGCGAAATTCTTTGATTTTGACCAATGGATTTAATAAGATACTTTTTAAACCTGACTCTAAACCCATAGTCATGACTGATATGTGATAAGTCTGAAAGAGGTGCGGGACGACCTATGCATATTTTTATCTACTACATAGTACCCTTTGTCATAGTACTAGGGATCCTGATCTTTTTTCATGAATTGGGGCACTTTCTGGTGGCCAAATATTTTGGTGTGAAGGTCCTCAAATTCTCGTTGGGCTTTGGTCCCAAAATGGTTGGAAAAAAGATCGGGGAAACTGAATACCTCATCTCCCTTTTCCCACTGGGGGGGTATGTCAAGATGCTCGGCGAAGATGGCCATGAGACCGACGAACCCCTTAGCCCAGAAGAAGAGATGAAGTCCTTCAGTAACAAGCCTGTGCTCAAACGCATTGCCATTGTTGCAGCAGGCCCTCTTTTCAACCTCTGCCTTGCCTTGGTGATCTTCTGCGGTTTTTACCTGATCGCCGGCACCCAGGTCATGATTCCTGAGATAGCGCAGGTCAGAGAAGGCTCCCCCGCGGACGAGGCAGGGCTCTTAAAAGGGGATGTGATTGTCGCCATAGAAGGGAAACCGTTGGAAACCTGGGCCGAGATCAAGGGTGTGGTTCAGGATAGTGCGGGGAAGCCCCTTCAATTCACCGTAAAAAGGGCTGATACCCCCCTGACCTTCACGGTGGTCCCGGAGATATCAGTGGTCAAAAATATCTTCGGTGAAGAGGTCAAATCGGCCCTTATTGGGATAGTGGCAGCAGGAAAATTCAAGGAGGTCATCCTCGGTCCTTGGGATTCGATTAAAGAAGGCCTTAGAAAGACGTGGGAAATCATAGAGCTGACCTGCCTGACCATCCTGAAGCTCCTTCAAAGGGTCGTCTCAATAAAAACTCTCGGCGGGCCCATCTTGATCGGCCAGATGACGGGACAACTGGCCCAGGAAAACTGGATCTATCTGTTTCCCTTTATGGCCGTGATAAGTATCAATTTGGGGATCTTGAACCTCCTTCCCATTCCCATCCTTGACGGGGGCTTTATCATATTCCTACTTATCGAACTTGTGGGCCGGAAACCCCTCAATATCAAGATGAGGGAACTGGCCCAAAAAGCGGGTATCTTCCTCCTTGTCATTCTGATGGCCATTGTAATCTATAATGACGTTGCAAGGCTCATAAAATAGGCCCTGATTGATGATTTTGGCCATCAATACATCCACGCACCAGTTTGGATTGGCCCTGTTGGATGAAGAGGGGACTATCCTGGCCGAATACTTCATGTCCAAGGGGGAGGCCCATTTTGGCAGCCTTATGCCAGCCCTCAATTTCCTGCTTACCTCCTCTAAATCCGATATTCACAGTTTGAAATGCCTTGCAATTGCAATAGGACCAGGCAGTTTCACTGGCCTGAGGGTGGGGCTTTCTGTGGCCAAAGGGTTGTGTCATGCACTTCAGGTTCCTATTGTGGGCGTCTCGAGCCTGGAGGCCTTGGCCAGTCAGCTCCCATATTCGGATTTACCCATAACCTCACTCCTCGACTCCAGAAAAGGGGAGTTTTTTGGGGCCCAGTTTGTCTGGGGCAATTGGCATGAACTTAGGAGGACCAGGGAGGATCTCGCCCTAAAACCCGGAGACTTTCTTTCCCTGTTTGAGGCCCCATCTCTCTTTGTGGGGAACAGTTTTTCCAGCCAAGGACCTCTCATAAGAAAAATGCTAGGGCCCCAGGCACTATTAGCACCTGCACCTTGCTGGAACCTGAAGGCATCTGCGGTTGGGTCCTTGGGCCTCAAGCGGTTTCACGCTCAGGCCTTCGACGACCCACAGACCCTCACCCCCATTTACCTGCGCCCCCCTGATATTAGTCCCAATCCGTATCCCCTCCTAACTGGGTCGAGGTAACTGAGAATTGGTCAGGAGTTGCTGTTTAGCTCCAGGATCGTGAAGCCCATTGACAAAGGGTGTCAATAGTTGTAATTTACAGTGGACGGCAGAGAGCCTTGCTCAGGTCTAGATAGAATATCGTTGAGC
This sequence comes from Desulfobacteraceae bacterium, assembly GCA_030589715.1. GTDB lineage: Bacteria > Desulfobacterota > DSM-4660 > Desulfatiglandales > Desulfatiglandaceae > JABMQV01. The sequence continues at coordinate 3,054 of JAUUVE010000222.1, forward strand.
ACCTTGGGTGCGCCTCATATGGACGAATCACGCATTAACAACAAATGGCCAGTCGCCAAGGAAGGATTCCCCTTTCTCTTTATCGGCTGCGTCTTAACTTTCCTGTTTTCCTATCTTGGTATCCTTTTCTTGTCTGCCCTAACGGCTTTCGCAACACTCTTTGCCGGCTTCTTTTTTAGAGATCCTGACCGCAAAAATTTTGTGAGTGAAAAGGCGGTGGTGGCACCTGCCGATGGCAAGATACTGGAAGTCCGGCACCTTGAGGACAGCAAGAATCCTTTGGGCCAGCCGGCAATCAAGGTAAGTGTCTTTATGACGGTCTTCAATGTCCATGTAAACCGCATCCCGGTTGCAAGCGTTATCAATGAGATCACCTACAACCCGGGCAAATTTTTTTCCGCCAATCTGGACAAGGCCTCAAAATATAACGAAAACAACAGGATCACTCTTGAGACCCATGACGCACATAAGGTCGTCTTTATTCAAATTGCAGGCCTCATTGCGAGACGCATTGCGTGCTGGGTCAAGGCTGGCGATCGGGTGGTGGCAGGCCAAAGGTTCGGTCTCATACGATTCGGCTCCAGGGTGGAGGTCTATCTCCCGGACGACACCCAAATCACTGCCCATATGAATCAGAAAGTAAGAGCGGGGCAAACAATTATCGGGTACCTATCATGAAACCACGGCGAAAAAAGAGACCAAGGAAAAGAAGAAAAAGCGGCATTTATGTGCTGCCCACCCTATTCACATCCGCCAGTCTTTTCTGCGGCTTTTACGCCATAATTGCAGCTATCCACACAAAATTTGAAACGGCGGCCATAGCGATTCTCATATCATGGGTCCTTGATTCCCTTGATGGAAAGATAGCACGCCTCACCCACACTACGAGCCATTTTGGGGCTGAATACGATTCGCTGTCGGACCTGGTCGCATTCGGAGTTGCCCCAGCGGTACTGGCCTTTGAATGGGCATTAGGGCCCTTCGGGCGGTTGGGCTGGCTTGCCTGCTTCATGTATGTAATATGTGGGGCACTCCGGCTCGCCCGCTTCAATGTGCAAAAAAACAGCCTTGAGCCTAATTACTTTAAGGGATTACCGATACCTGCCGCGGCAAGCCTTATCGCCTCGCTGGTTCTATTTACAACTGCATTTGGAGGCGCCCCGGAATCAAGACATACCCTGATTATTGTATTGATCTATATCCTATCCTTTCTCATGGTAAGTTCCATAGATTATTTGAGCTTCAAAGAAGTTGAACTCGGAAGGAGAAAACCATTCAATGTCTTAGTGGCCTTTATCCTGATCTTTATAGTAATCGCCTATAGGCCTAAGATCATGCTTTTCTTCATCTTAGTCAGTTATGTTGTATCAGGCCCCGTTATCACCATATATAGATTACGAAAAAAACGCCTAAAGGCCAAACGCCTCTTGGGAGATGCCCCCCAGCCAAAAGAGATTAAGGCCGTTGATCCATAATCCTCCATTTGCCAAGGTTGACCCCGATGTTGAAATCAATGACCGCTTTTTGATGGGTGTCAGAACCTTTTGCAACATCGGGGTAGAGTTTAATTCAAAATAGAAATCCTGGTCCTCAGGGACCGGCGAAGATCCCGCTATGCGGGGGTCAGAGATAAATGGCTCTGCCTGCCAGGATTGACCTGGAGTATTGGAGTGATGGAGTAATGGAGTATTGGAAAAA
>JAUUVE010000060.1 GCA_030589715.1 Desulfobacteraceae bacterium
GGCGCGTGGGATTTTGCGTGGGAAACCCGGTACTGGTTGCGGCATTGAGAAGGATAAAAAGCTATCTGGACTATGGCATTTTCCAGCCCATTCAGATTGCCTCTATTATCGCCCTGAATGGACCCTATGATTGTGTAAAAGAGATAGTTGACATATACCGGGAGCGGCGTGATGTGCTCGTCGATGGACTCAACCGGGTGGGATGGAAAATTGAGAAGCCCAAAGGTACCATGTTTGTATGGGGCAAGATACCCGAGAAGTTCAGGGAAATGGGTTCGGTGGAGTTCTCCAAGATGCTCATTAATAAGGCCAAGGTGGCTGTGTCCCCAGGCATTGGTTTTGGAGAGTATGGGGACGACTACGTCCGTTTTGCCCTTGTGGAAAACCCCCATCGCATCAGGCAGGCCATTAGAGGTATCAAACAGATATTATAGGCGCAGGGCAAAGGGCGCAGGGCGCAAGGAAATCACACCTTGTGCCTTGCACCTTGAGCCTTAGGCCAAAACCGTTCAAAGTTGTTTGACAGAGAATATTCAGGCATCCGGCCGCTATTGAGAGGGGACCATGCAGCAAATAAACGTTGGGATCATCGGATTCGGAACAGTGGGATCTGGAACGGTTGAGGCACTGATCAAGAACCGCGAGATCATTTCAAACCGTGCTGGAACTGAAGTGGTAATTAGAAAGATTGCCGATCTCGATACCGAGTCTGACAGAGGGATTACTGTGGACCGTGGGCTTTTGACAACGAGTTCCATGGATGTGATCGAGGACCCAAAGATCAATATCGTTGTAGAACTCATTGGTGGCATGGAACCGGCAAGAGAGTATATCCTGGAGGCAATGGAGAGGGGCAAGCATGTAGTCACTGCCAATAAGGCCCTCTTGGCCGAGCACGGCCACGAGATATACCAGGCAACCGAGCGGTGTGGGGTGAGTCTTGCCTTTGAGGCGAGTGTGGGTGGGGGAATACCGATTGTACGTGCCCTAAGGTGTGGCCTCTCTGCCAACCACATTCAAACTATTATGGGGATTCTGAACGGGACCTCCAACTACATCTTGACCAGAATGACCCAAGAAGGTCACCCTTACACCAAGGTAGTTCAGGATGCGGTAGACCTGGGTCTTGCCGAGGACCCTCCTACCCTGGATGTTGATGGGACCGACGCAGCTCATAAACTGGCCATCCTAATATCCATTGCGTTCGGGAGCCCGGCATCTTTCAAGGAGATCTACAGGGAAGGGATTTCTTCTTTGACCCCTGATGACATCCGTTTTGCCGGTGATTTTGGTTACAGCGTTAAGCTGTTGGCAATATGCAGGAACCTGGGGGATCGGTTGGAGGCCCGGGTTCATCCTGCTATGATTCCCGGGGACCATATCTTGGCAAATGTCAATGAAGCATACAATGCAATCTACCTGGAGGGTGATTTTGTTGGGCCCAATCTCTATTACGGCCTGGGGGCGGGCAGAAGGCCCACGGCGAGTGCTGTGGTCTCGGATATCATAGACCTGGCAAGACATATCAGGCTTGGGGCAAATGGGATAATGCCCCCACTTGCCCATTTTCGCCCACCCGACAAAGGAATTTTGATACAGCCCATGGAGGAGCTTACCAGCGAGTACTATTTCAGGTTTTCGGCCCTGGACAGACCTGGTGTGCTCTCAAAAATTGCAGGGATCCTGGCCGATCAACAGATCAGCATATCTTCTGTAATTCAGAAGGGACGGGAAGCAGGAGGTTCTGTGCCGGTTGTTATGCTGACGCACGAGGCCCTGGAGAGCAACGTTCGGAAGGCTGTTTCACTGATTGACCAATTGGATGTGGTCATGGACAAGATAGTAATGATCCGTGTGGAGAACCGTTGACAAATGACGACCAAAGATCAATCCAAAATAAAATTTGTGCTCTTGGTGGGAGACGGCATGGCCGATTATGGGTTGCCGGAGCTGGGCGGGAAGACACCACTTGAGGTGGCTAAGACCCCCAATATGGATCGAATCGCTGCCTGCAGGATTGGTCTTGTAAAGACCATTCCGGACGACATGGAACCGGGGAGCGATGTGGCCAACCTCTCGCTCCTTGGTTATGATGCTCGCATTTATCACAATGGACGGGCCCCCTTTGAAGCGGCCAGCATGGGTGTAAGCCTCGGTCAAGATGAGGTGGCCTTTCGTATGAATCTGGTCACCCTCGAAAGGAAGTCAGAGGACAAGATCATAATGATCAGTCATAGTTCGGGCGACATCTCCACCGAGGAGGGAAGGCAGATTGTTGAAGGGCTAAAAGGGCAATTGACCATCCCCGCCATCAGGATCTATCCGGGAGTCGCCTATCGGCACCTCCTGGTGTGGGATGGGGGGCCTCTGGAGGCCGAGACCATTCCTCCCCATGACGTGCTGGACCAAAATATGGCGCCCTATCTGAATAATACCACACAGAATCCGATCACGGGTCTCATTCGTAAGTCATGGCTATATCTTGAGAAGCACCCGGTTAATATGGCAAGAAGCGAAAAAGGCCGGGAGATGGCCAACTCCATCTGGCTATGGGGACAGGGAAAGGCCCCGAACCTCCCTCTATTTGGACACAAGTTCTGTCTTCAGGGGGGCATTATTTCCGCTGTAGATCTGTTGAAAGGTATAGGGATCTATGCGGGCATGGAAGCTATAGAAGTTGAGGGTGCCACCGGTTATCTGGATACCAATTATCGTGGCAAAGCGGAGGAGGCCTTGAAGTGCCTTGAGCGTCTTGATTTTGTGTTTGTCCACGTGGAAGCCCCCGATGAGGCAAGTCATAACGGAAACATTGAGGAAAAGATTCAGGCCATTGAGGCCTTTGACGAAAAGGTGGTGGGCACCGTCCTCAAAGGTATGGCCGTGTTTGAGGACTACCGCATATTGGTTGCGAGCGATCATCTCACGCCCATAAGCAAAAAGACCCACGTGAATGACCCAACTCCATTTGCATGGGCCAGTAAAAAAGAACTTACTACGCCGACCAAAGCCCCCGGATTTACAGAACAATTTGCCGAGGAATCCGGCCTTGCCTTTCAAAAAGGACATGATTTGATGCCGGCATTTCTGAGCACCCCATAACCCCTTGACTTGGATTTGAAATAGCTTCACCCGAAAATTGCGTGAAAAGGAGATAAAAGAATGAAGATACTATTTTTCGGCCCGAACGGCAGCGGCAAAGGCACCCAAGGTAAGATCGTAAAGGAAAAATTTGGCATCCCCCATATTGAAACAGGGGTTATCTTCAGGGACAATATTTCACGGGGAACGGATCTGGGAAAGGAAGCCAAAGGTTACATATATCGAGGCGAACTGGTCCCTGACAGCATCACAATCCCCATGATACTGAATCGATTAAAAGAAGATGATTGTAAAAATGGTTGGCTCCTTGACGGTTTTCCCCGCAACCTCACCCAGGCCCAAGAACTGGACAAGGCCCTCAATCAAGAGGGAATTAACCTGGATATTGTAATTGAGATGATCCTGGACCGACAAATAGCCAAGAATCGCATTATGGGCCGAAGGTTGTGCGTTAATGACAACAACCACCCCAACAATATCTTTATAGATGCAATAAAGCCTGATGGTGACAGGTGCAGGGTGTGTAGTGGTGAACTTAAAACCCGCACAGATGACCAGGACGAGGAGGCCATCGATCAACGCCATAACATCTATTACGACAATGAGACGGGTACCACGGCAGGAGTCAATTATTACAAGGACCTCTCAGCCAAGAACAACGGCGTTCCCAGGATCATCGATCTGGATGGCACACCGGGTGTGAAAGAGGTCACAGAAGAGCTTCTGGGCAAGCTTGGTAAATAGGCTCTGTCTTTTACTCCCTCCCTGGAACAGGGGGCTTGTCGTTTCCCGATTCATTTTTCTTCACCCAACTCTCCAGACAAGCAAACACCTGTTCTTTTTCCGGTTCATTATGGATCTCGTGATAGAGACCATCCCAGACCTTCAGGGTGCAGATCCCACCTGCCTTTGCAGCAAATTCCTTTGATGCCTGGGCTGATGTTAGCCCGTCCGCCTCCCCATGCATCAGCAGCAGCGGCACTGGGAAACTTGAGGCATTCTCCAGGGCCCAAAGTCCGGAGCTTAGAAGATCCATTCCCAGACGGGCGGTAATCCGATCATGAACCAGAGGATCGTTGATATAGGCATTTACGACCTCGGGGTCACGCGAGAGCATCTGGCGGTCTAACTCATTTGACATTGATAATGACGGAAACAGGTTGTACATGATCTTTCCGAGGGTTATTTTCCAGGCAGGAGGTTCAAATGCGGGTCGCAGCGCAGGCCCGGTGGCAATAACTCCATCCACTTTGGGGAGGCGACGTAAGGCGTGGTTTAAGACCAGATTGCCGCCAAGGCTATGCCCGTACAGGAAAAAAGGTCGGTTCGGGTGACGTCTTTTTCCCTCTTCCAAAAGAGCTGAAATGTCGTTCATCAGTGCGTCCATGCTCTTTGAATGCCCGCGCTTTCCCTCGGATTTCCCGTGCCCCCTGAGATCAAACGCCAGAAGGGCATAGCCTGAGGCATTGAGAAAGGCAGCCAGATGGTTGTACCGGCCACTGTGCTCTCCCAGGCCGTGTACCAGGCAGATCACCGCTCTCGGGTCGGTCTCGGGCTCCCAACCTTGACCGTATATCTTCAACCCTTCACCTGTCGTCCACGAGAATTCAAAATTTGGCATGGCATATCACCCCAATCGGTTTCCAAATAAAAAATATCCCGTTGCTCGTTTCCACTGCCCCTTCATATTCAATGAGCCATGGTCTCGCCATAAACCACCATCTCAGAAGATATTATGGCACCATACCACACCGTAATTCACAATATAAGATGTGACCTCATTGTTTTGTGAGTTAGCTCTCGAGCCCGCCCTGGTGCGACATGTGTAACAGACTGCCTACAGCACTCTTAGTGGCACGAAGGATATACTGCTATATCACACTGCATATCAGGTCTGGGCCAGGGCCAACTGCCATGGCTCAATATCCTCAAATCGTTCTACTCTCATGCCTTCTCCGTTCAGAACTCACGAATCAATGCTTCAGACCTGCCTGTGCCGGAGTCACGGCAGACAGGTTTTCGGTGAGCCATGAACCTGTGAACGGTTACGTTCTTTGTTTGCTAGACCAACAAGCGTAGCAATCTCTCAATGCTGACAACCCATGTGCAGTCGTCATGTTTTTTCAGCACTCCCCTTTGATCAACGACCTGAACCCCTAGCGTGGGGGTTTCAAGAGACCACCCGTGTCGATCCTTGAGGGCCCTGGACAGTATGGTTTCGCTTGACTTAACCTCTAGGCAAGGATTGGACAATTGTCACGGACCACGAGGAAGTCAATCTCTTTTTTGTCTAAGGTCCTGACATAATGGAGGCTGTAGTTCCCATACCCCATATCGGTCATTGCAAAGCAAGCTCTATGTAGGTAAGTTGCCACCATATTTTCCAGTCTTGCTGCCCCATCCGGCGCGTAGTACCAATCGAGAAAGTACCATTTTTTCTCCTTTTTCAGACTCCTTGAGATCTTTCTGGTCCATGGTGAAACCGGGAACAGGATATATAATCGTTTTAACTGTTCTAACCAACCTTTTACGGTGGTGTGAGCCACTTCGAGTTCACGGGCCAGACTTGGCATGGAAAGCGGCAACATGATCCTGGAAGGCATCAAAAAAAGGAGGTTCTCCACCTTGTCCAATTCCATCACCCGGCTTATATCCCTTAGATCCTCTCTTACAATCAAGCTGATGTAGTCCTGATGCCATTTTCGACAGAACCTGTCGTTTTGCTTCAAAAAAGGCTCCGGAAAAGGCCCGTACCGTAAGAGACTCTCATATGACTCAACAATTTCCGGGTTAAGGGACCGCGAAATCTCTTTCTCGAAGATTTGGCAAAGCCTTTCATAATCCGTTTCTTCAAGGAAACATGATGCGCGCCTTTCATGGGCAACTTCACCAAGACTTAAGGGCATCGTGTGGAACAGATTATACCTGCCTACCAGGGAATCCCCAGAGCGGCGAAACAGGTCAAGCCGGGCACTTCCAGTGATTAGAAATCTGAATTCTTCTCCAAAAAGGTCATAAGCTCCCTTAAGTATATCCCGCCAGCGATTGCGTTTGTGGATCTCATCAAACACAATCCAGGGGTCGCGAATTCCCAAGGATCTGGCCGGCGATTCAAAAAAACGGTTATCAGAGAGGTAGGCTCGGCGGGTGGCGATGTCATCCCAGTTAAAATAGAGCAGTGAATACTGCCTTTTTTCTAACCACTGTCTTGCCAGCCTGGTCTTTCCAACCTGTCTTGGTCCAGCCAGAAAAACCATGTGTCTACCAATTAGGGTTTCGTCAAAGGCGTATCCCTCAACGCCCCTTGGAATGTAATTATACGATGCCATACACTCATTTTATGGCGATAATATGAGCATCTCAAATCAAAAAATAAAGGACAGGAATCTCGCCGCCATACAATTGAAGCAATCTCTTGACTATCCCCGGCCACAACCCAGTGCCTAAAAACGATAAAAACTGGTGGGGAGGTGGTGGCTCAATGGAAAAGCCACCTGACGCTTTATATTTCTGCCGACAGGCCTATCCTGCCTACAGCCGGTATGTGGAGTGCCCGCCATGATTTGCGTGTTATTCTCACGCAAAGTCGCCCCAGTACGATCTTCCGGACTTACCCCGGTACCATCTTCCGGAGCTACGGGGCAGGCACCCCGGCTATCCAGCTCATGGGACCCGTGGCTTTCCCTCTCCCGGGCCGCAATCCCGCCATCCAAGGAGATGTATGGCGGACATGGGGGACGTCCACTGCCAAATCAGTATCATTTTAATAATTTGAGTTATTTATTTACAAATGGACGTCCCCCTGTCCCTCCTTTGTCGATATTCACAAGCTTGTTAAAACCGCTCACAGCTGCCGGGCCCTTTCCGCTTTCGTGTTCTTCAACGATTAGTTTAAGTTTTACCCCGTCAATGCCTCCTTTTGAATTGATCTCGTCCATCGCAAGGAGGACGCCCTGGCTCATGACTTTACCGTACCATGCCCCGGAACCAGTCATGGCAAGGATTGCTCCAACCTTGTACTCCTTTGGATCACCCGCGGCGATCTCGCACGTCTCAAAATTATTCTTTGACCACATGCTCCTTAATCCCTTGGCTTTCTCCAAAAAAATATTCTTGCATTGCCAAGTCATCAGGGTGCAGTTCATTGAGTAAAGGTCTCCTGACGTACCTTCAAAATCACGTTCTCTATTACCTCATGAAACGCGGCGCTGATAAAACCGATATCCGTTCCAAAGAGCTGGAAGTTAATACCCATATCGCTCAGTTTCCTGGATTGCTCCACGGTACAGGGGTTCACGGCGGACATGACCGGGATACCTTTCTTTTTTCCCCCCGCCACAACTGCTTCAAATGCCTCCACTATTTTCGCATGACTAAAATCGTAAAGGAGATTCAGGCCGAGTGAGAGTGCATAATCCGTCGGACCGAAGCAGAGGGCATCAAGGCCCTCTACCGATAGGATGTCGTCAAGGTTCGGCAAAAATTCCTTGTCTTCCAGCAACGGGATGACCATAGCTTCATCGTTGCTCGCCCGGATAAAGGCATCCCAGTCGAAATCGCCGCATCGATACCTGGCCGATCGAACGGTGGGGTCGGCACCGCGAATGCCTTTTGGCGGGAACCGGGCGTATTTGACAGCGTTTTCGGCGTCTTCCCGGGTTGCCACGTGGGGAACCACCACGCCTTCCGCCCCTGCTTCGAGGGCGTTGCGAACATACTGTTCCCTATTCTCCTTTACCCGGACAACGGTGGCGATATGACTGGCTTCGGCGGCCCTGATAAGATTTTCCAGGTCCATATCGCTACCCATGGGTGTATGTTCGGTATCAATGAAGAGCCAGTCAAAACTTGAATATCCCAGCATTTCCACAATCAGGGGGCTCCGACTCATCACGGCACAGCCGCACAGGAGCTTGCCCTCAGCAAGGTCCAATTTCAGGCGTTTTTCTCCAGACATTTTCTTCTCCCTTGTTTTTATAGCTTTACAGATTTGCGGGGAAATCCTCAATAAACTCGGACACCACTCCATAACTCCCCGGTTATTTCCCCCGGACTTACCGAGAAATTATGTTTGCGTGACATTTTAATCCCGCATGTCATTGATTCGTGACACTATTTTTCAGCCTGCCGATGCCCTCTATTTCCACCTCCACAACATCGCCCGGTTTCATGGGGCCAATTCCCTGGGGGGTCCCCGTGATGACGATGTCACCGGGGTAAAGCGTGATTCTCCGGGAGATATAATTGAGGATTTTTTTTACGCTGAAGACACAATTCTTCGTATTATCCTGTTGTACGACTTTGCCGTTCAGATAGGTCTTCAACTCCAGCCGGTCGGGGTCCAGGTCGGTAGCAACGTATGGTCCAAAGGCGCCGAAGGTGTCAAAACCCTTGGAAAGCGTCAGCATAAACGGGTTTCCGGTTACGAGGGCGCGTTCGGTCACGTCATTAAAACAGGAACAGCCCAAGATGTGTTTCATGACCTCATCCTCGGGGACATCTTTCATCTTCTCCCTGATCACCACAGCCAATTCACCCTCGTAATCCACCCGTTCCGCATCCCGGGGGTAGGCAATGGCATCTTGGTGCCCTATCAGGCATGACGGGGGTTTCAAGAACAGAAGGGGTTCCTCGGGTACGGAAAGACCGATTTCCTCGATATGTCCTAAATAATTTTGTCCCACACAGACAATTTTGGATGGAACAACCGGTGGAAGAAATTTTACCCCGGAGAGGGGGTAAAGGGTTCCGGTCTCTTCGTAGCGGTCTAAGAAAGAGCCTTTCATAACCGCCACTTTTTCTCCCTTAACTACTCCTTCATGTTCATTCCCGTTAAACTCAAACCGTGCAAATTTCATTTAAACCTCCATGATTCTTGATTTTCGTAACTTCAAAAGATATGCCCTCGAAAATAGGTAAGCGTTCATAGGTTCAGGGTTCAACGTTCAGGGTTAGAGACAAGGACAAAATTGAAGGCCTAAAGTCCTCGTAAAAAATGCTGGTTTTGCCACATAATTGCCAATGCGCCGCCAACTTTCAGATTGGGAATGACGAAGCCGCGCGCTTCTAACATAAATACGCCTCCAAAATGGAGTACGGGGACAAGAACGTAACCTTGAACCTCTGAACCTTTGAACCCGTGAAC
>JAUUVE010000380.1 GCA_030589715.1 Desulfobacteraceae bacterium
ACCCAGAGGGTCTATATCCTTGAACACGGCAAGATCGGTATGGAAGGGGCGAGCAGTGAACTCAGGGACAACGAGGAGGTCAAACGCGTCTATTTTCAATTGGCCTGAAGGGCCAAAAACCGGCCTTGGACGATCCAGTTTAGGGCTGAACACATCGGCATAACCGTTGGCGAAAAAATAGAATTCCACTCATCTGTGACCTGGATGAGGCTAACCCGGTCAAGGTCGTGACTTGAAAGGCTCCAACCTGACGGCCCCTTACCATATGTCCATGGCATCCCCGAAATGTAAATTCCTCAATTATCATCAACTTGGCGTCTCATGCTGAAACAGCAAGCCGTTTTATTATGGCCCCACGGTTTTTGCAACATCGGGGTTTACTAAAGGAGGGTTGATATGAATCCCCAAAGCGAACTAAAGCTTCAGATGTATCGAACCATGTTACGGATCAGACGATTTGAAGAGAAACTCGTTGAACTGAAGGCACGCGCTTCCATTCCGGGATTGCTCCACCTATACATAGGCGAAGAGGCAACGGCCACGGGAGTTTGTGCGGCGCTCCTACCGAATGACTTCATCACGAGTACGCACAGGGGACACGGGCATTGTATTGCCAAAGGGGGCGAAATTTCCCGGATGATGGCGGAGCTTTTCGGTCGCATCACGGGCTATTGTAAAGGCAAAGGCGGCTCTATGCACATTGCCAATCTCGAACTAGGGATTTTGGGGGCGAACGGCATTGTGGGTGCGGGGATGCCTATTGCCGGAGGGGCGGGCCTTTCTATCAAGATGCGAGGAACGGATCAGGTGGTGGCCTGTTTTTTCGGAGACGGCGCCACCAACCAGGGTGCCTTTCATGAGAGCCTGAATATGGCGGCCCTCTGGAAGTTACCGGTCATATACATCTGCGAGAACAATCAGTATGCCATCTCGGTAGCTCAGAACAGGAGCACCTCGATAAAAGATGTCTACATGAGAAAAGATGCATATGGTATACATGGCTGTATGGTAGACGGTAATGACGTAATGGCGGTTTACGAGGCAGCCCAAGATGCGGCGCGAAGAGCCAGGAATGGGGAGGGTCCTACCCTGTTGGAGTGCAAGACCTACCGCTGGCGTGGCCATTATGAGGGTGAAGCGGACCGAACATATACGTATCGTACCGCCGAGGAGATAGAGGGATGGAAAAAGGGATGTCCGATAGAAAGGTTTCGAAAAAAGTTACTGGAAGAAAAGGCCTTCGTCCAGGAGGACTTTGATCGGATCAATCTTGAAGTCAAACAGGAAATCGAAGAGGCGATTCGCTTCGCAGAAGACAGCCCTTTTCCAGAGCCCGAAGACGCCCTTAAAGGCCTGTACGCGGCGTAGAGGAGGATACCACTATGAGAGAGATCACCTTTGCAGATGCCCTGATCGAAGCCCTTACCGAAGAGATGCGTCATGATGAGCGGGTCTTTATCATGGGAGAGGATGTGGGTCGATTCGGCATGATATATCTGGCCAGGCCCCAGCTGTGGGAGGAATTCGGGGATGAGCGTGTGAGAGACACACCCATTTCAGAGAATGCCATTGTGGGGTTTGCCCTCGGAGCAGCCATAACGGGCATGCGGCCGGTTGCCGACATCATGTTCTGTGACCTGATGGCCGTTGCCATGGATCAAATCGTCAACCAGGCAGCCAAGGTTCGCTATATGTTTGGCGGAGATATCAAAGTGCCCCTGGTCATCCATTCATCTCTAGGAGGCATGCGCTGTGCAGCAGCGCAACACTCTCAAAGTCTTGAATCGTGGTTTACCCACGTCCCCGGCCTGAAGGTTGCCATACCCTCAACGCCATCCGATGCCAAAGGGCTGCTCAAGGCAGCCATACGAGATGATAACCCCGTACTCTTTTTTGGACATCAACAACTCATGCACATGAAAGGCCCCGTCCCGGAGGAGGAGACCCTGATTCCCTTTGGAATGGCTGATATCAAGAGGGAGGGACGGGACGTTACAGTAGTGACATACTCCATGATGGTCCATAAAGCTCTGGAGGCAGGCGAAGAGCTCGAGAAACAGGACATCCATATTGAGGTGATTGATCTCAGGACACTCAATCCATGGGACAAGAAGGCCATTCTTAAATCGGTGGAAAAAACAGGACGTCTCCTAATCGTCCACCAAGCAACCACCACCAGCGGATTCGGGGCGGAGATCGCCGCCACGGTGGCACGGGAAGGATTCGAGTTCCTAATTGCCCCGATCCGTCGCCTTGGGGGGCTGGATGTGCCCGTGCCTTTCAGCCCGGAGTTGGAGAATTTCGTTGTCCCAAATGAACAGAAAATCATTGAGGAAGTGATCAGTATGGTGGGGGAATAAACTAAGGGCTTGCGCAAGCCCTAAATCCACAAAAATAGCTAAGAAAAGAGGCAATCGCTTAATGGCTACAGAAGTTATCATCCCCGCGCTAGGAGAAGTTGTTGAACATGTCACGATCCTCAAGTGGTTCAAATCTGAAGGCGACCCGGTAGCAAAGGGTGAGCCCTTACTGGAAGTAGAATCGGACAAGGTCACAGTAGAAATCGAATCTCCCGCCGCAGGCATTTTGGGAAGGGTTCTTTTCCCAAAAGGCTCAAAGGTCCCCATCACACAAGTGGTGGCTGTTATTGTGTCCCGGGGAGAGGCCATGCCCGAGCAATATGGTGATCCACTGCCAAGCCCATCTGAGAAGACCGGCGAGCCTCCCCACAAGGGAGTGGAGGCTCAGGCAAGAAAATCGGATGGCAATAGAGCGGCGCCTGTCGCCCGGAAGCTGGCCCAACAGCACGGCATTGACCTGTCCCTTGTGAAGCCGACAGGGCCCCATGGAACCATTATGAAGAAAGACGTGGAGGAGTATCTGACCACCTCCCAGGCAAGTAGGCCCGCTTCTGCCCCCACTTTATCCGATGCTGTAAGAGACCATATCAAGGTATCTCCTCTGGCGCGGTCAATGGCCAAAACCCATAACCTGGACCTGAGGAATATACAGGG
>JAUUVE010000116.1 GCA_030589715.1 Desulfobacteraceae bacterium
CCCCAACTCCTTACACGTAAGATTGTACTCTGGGGCCGTTCCCACGGTGTCTATGTGCTCAAAGATGTCATATTTCTGTTTGACATCAATCAGGTTCTTGCCTCGCACGATAAACCAGTTTTGAATTGCCCGTCTATCGCATGGTCTCCAGTATGCCTCCCCTTTACCATAATCAAACTCGTGACCGGACAACACCTTGGCCATTTTGGCCGGATCGAGTGACTTTACCTTGTTTGCCGCCCACGCGAACTCGTTCAGGCCGGTATAGGTGGTCATGGTGTAGGAGTCAGGTGGATATCCGTATTCATCCCATGCCGCCTTGACAAATTTCTTTGTGATGGGATCATCGCGAGTCCACAAGAAATCAATGCCGCCGTACATCCCCTGAAACTCCTTAACGCACCCCAGTCCGATGGGCAGGGCCGTCCATGAGGAAAACACCTTCATCTCCTTATTCAAACCGAGCTCATGAATCTGTTTGATGGCGGCGAGCGTCATTCCACCGGGAACGCAAATAACAAAGCCATCAGGCTTGAGGGCCCTCGCCTTGGTCAGGTAGGTAGAATAGTCGAATGATCCACCCAAGGGAGCAGCATCCATACCGATGACCTCTCCGCCGAATTTCTTTGCACCGGCGATAACCCCGTCACGGTTCCCATGGCCCCATGCATAGTCGGCGTACAGGATATAGAGTGTTTTCGCCCCCATCTTCGTGATGATGTACTGGGCAGCTGCAAAGCCCACCGTGTAAGTCACACTCACAACCGTGTAGCTGTATGGACCGGGAACGCCCTTTTCATGGAACTTCTCCACCGTCTGACAGGAGGACATGTACGGTATATTGGCCTTTTTCAATACCTGGTTTGCGGCGAATGTGATACCCCCGCTCAAGGTTCCCACGTGCCAGTCGATCTTCTCTTTTGTGACCAGGTTCTGCAGTCTTCTTGTGGCAATGGTGGCATTCAGCTCAGAGTCCCGTATAAAGAGCTTGATTGGCCTGCCGAGGACGCCTCCCTTCGCGTTTATCTGTTTTGCCGCCAGCTTAATACCGTCTTTTTGGGCCGATGCGATCCGCGCAAAAGGTCCGGTTAAAGGGATGACGCAGCCAACCTTGACGGGGTCTTTTGCAGAGGCCTGAGGTGGATAAAGAAATCCTCCAACCCCTCCGATTAACATTGTGATGATGATAGGCACCAGAAAGATCCAGATCACATTTCTTTTCTTCATCTCAATAACCTCCTAATGAAAAGGTTTTCGGTTTGGATGCATTGCATCTTCCAAAAAAGTACTCTTTTATCCCCCCTTTCTCTTATGATTTTTGAATGCAGAAACCCGGGTCTGATGTCCGCTTGATATCCTGATGTGACCAGCTATTTCCCGTAGTTTACACCATCAGGTACTTTTCAACTGCCTTGCTTTCTTCCATCTCCTGGGGAGTTCCCACAAACGCAACAGCCCCATTTACGATTATGTAGATCCTCTTTGCGAGATCCACTGTTAACTGGAGATTCTGTTCCACAAGCAAGATCGGTATCTCCTTTGCCAGCTCGGATAAGATCTCCTTCAACTCCTCCCTGATCACCGGCGCTAACCCCTCGGAGGGTTCGTCCAACATCATCAGATCCGACCCGGCTGTCACCGCCCTGGCAATGGCCAGCATCTGCTGCTCCCCTCCGCTCAGGCTGCCTCCCTCCTGATCAAGAAGATCCATCAACATGGGAAAATATTCCAGGGCCTTCTCTCTCTGCGGTTTTTTGGAGGCAACTTCCGCCATCCTGAGGTTGTCAAGAACGGTCAGGGTCGAAAATATATCCCTGTCCTCCGGAACATACCCTATGCCCCTTTTTGCTATCTTGTCTGTCCGTTTCCTTGTAATTTCCTGGCCCTTGAATCTTACATGACCTGATGTGGGTGAGACAAGATTCATTATGGTCTTTAGGATTGTCGATTTTCCGACGCCATTTCGGCCCAGTATGCAGACAACCTCATCTTCCTTTATTTCCAATGACACGCCAAAGAGAACAGCCCCCGCGCCATAGGATGCGTGTATATCTTCTACCTCTAACACTTAGATTTCCTCCCTCAAATAGACTTTCTGAACAAAATCATCTGCCCTTACCTCTTCGGGCGTTCCCTCGGCGATAAGCTCTCCCTGGTGCATCACCGAAACCCGTTCGGACAGGTCCATCACCACGTCCATCTTGTGCTCCACAATGAGTATGGTGTATTTCTCCGATATCTTTCTGACATATTCAATCTGCTGTTTGGTCTCACCCGCCGACAACCCGGCAAAGGTCTCATCCAAGAGCAGGAGCTTGGGGTTTAGTGTAAGGACCATGCCTATCTCCAGCCGCTGCTTAAGCCCATGAGACAGAGTATCGGCCATTACATCCCTTTGATCGGCCAGACCGATCTCTTCCAGAATGTTGTTGGCGATTTCTTCGGATTTTCTGTCTTTGGACAAAAACATGAATGTCATGAGCCTGCTCATCTGAAAGGGGACATTCAGCCTCTGGGCCGCTATCATAATGTTATCAAAAACGGACAACTCGGGAAAGATATTTGTAATCTGAAAGGTCCGCCCCATTCCTTTCATTACCCTGTCATGGGTCGGCAATTCCGTGATATCTTCCCCTTGATAAAATACCCGGCCTTCCGTGGGGGGGTAGTGGCCCGACAGTAGATTAAAAAAGGTGGTTTTTCCGGCCCCGTTCGGACCGATAACCGATGCCAGCATCCCTTCCTCCAGCTCAAAATTGACCCTGTTAACTGCCTTCAGACCACCAAATGCTATGGTCGCATTCTCTGTCTTTATCATCATGATTCTAAGTTCTCCTGCACCAGGTTGAGACGTGTACGGATTGTACCCGATTGCCCTTTATCCAATAAATTGGGTATTATTGTTGTTTATATTTTGCTCCCGAACAGACCCTGAGGTCGCGTCAAAAGGAAAACGGCCATAAAAACATACACGGCGACCTGTGACATCTCCGGGTACCACAGGGTGGTCAATGCCATGATCTCTCCAACGATGATGCCGGCAACGATCGCTCCCCTGAAACTGCCCAGTCCGCCGATCACCACCCCCACAAAAGATTCAATCAGGATCTGAAGCCCCATCTCGGGAAAGACGGCTATAAACGGTGCAGCCAGCGCGCCAGCAAGACCGGCCAGGGCAACCCCAATACCAAAGACAAGGGTAAATACGGCTGATACATTGATCCCCAGGGCCTTTACCATGTCACGTTTATCAACGGCTGCCCGTACGGTCATTCCTACGGAGGTCTTCTTCAACAAGAGCCATACCAGAATGGCCAACCCTATGCAGACGGAAACTACAAAAATACGATACACCGAGAAGTGCGAGAATCCCAGGTACACGGACCCGCTCAGGGCGTCCGGTGGGGAGAAGGGCCTGTAGGCAACGCCCCAGACGAGCCGAATAACTTGGACGATCCCCAGCATCACCCCGAAGTTAAGAAGGAGGGAAAAGACCGGGTTTTTTCCATATAAAGGGCGAAGAAACACAAATTCCACGAAAAACCCTATGATCATTAGGGCCGGCGGGACCACTATCAAGGCAATCCAAAAATTGTCGACAAACCCCATTACTGTTAGTGCCACATAGGCCCCGATCGTATAATAGGCCCCGTGGGCAAAGTTGATTATATCCATCAAGCCGAAGATGATGGACAAACCCATGGCGATCAGTGCCAAGATCATACCGAACACAAAACCGTTCATCAGTTGTCCAAACAATAGAATTAAAAAGTCTGTCATCTGTATCTCCTCATCACCTGGAAACCCGCAGAGCGCTAGTTGAAATCTTATCCCAGACTCCCTTTGGCAAAAATAACACCGAAGCGATGACGATAGCTGCAATAAACCCCATCCACTCCTCGGTATAGGCAGCAATTGCATCCTTGAAGCCCCAGAAGATCATTGATCCCACGAGGGGACCCCATATGGTCCTCATCCCGCCTATCAGGCACATTATGACGATCTCTCCGCTCAGGAGCCAGTGGAACGAATCAAGGCCCACGTAGTTCATGCGAATGGTATAGAGGGAGCCTGCCACTCCCCCAAATAACCCCGACAGGGCAAAGCATATCAACTTGAATTTAAATGGATCGTAGCCCAGAAAGGAGACCCGCAGTTCATTTTCCCGAATGCCGTGGATCACCCTGCCAAAGGGCGAATGGACGATCCTTTTTATGAGGAAACCGCAAATGAGAAAAACCACCATGACGAAAAAATAAAGGCTGAAAGGTGAATCCAGAGAGATAGAGAAGAGGCCGGGGATCTCCAGGGGGGGCGTTGGGATGGCCAAGAGCCCGTCCGACCCGCCGGTAATCTCTCTGAGCGGTGACCACACAAGAAAATAAAACATCTGGCAGAAGGCCAGGGTCGTCAATGCAAGATAGGCGGGATTTGAACCCCGGGCGAATTTCTTGAGGCAAACATAGCCGATTAAAACCGCGATCAGCGTGGCAGCTGCCGCCCCGAAAAACAAGACGGTCAGGCCTTCATACCAATTGAGGAGAATCAGACCTGTCGTATAGGCACCAAACCCAAAGAACATGGCATGGCCAAAGGATATGAGGCCCATATGGCCAAAAATGAAATTGAAGCCCATGGCAAGAATGCCAAAGATAAGGATATCTATTGAAAGGTATATTGAGGGATTGACATAGGGCATGGCAATAAGGACTATTGTCAAAAAGCACATGGGAAACAATGGGTGTCGTATGGTCCTTCCGAATATTCCTTGCTCTCTATTGTTATCTACAGGCATAATTACTATTCATCCTCCCGGATCGCGCCTTTTTCAAAGCATTTATCAATAAATACCAACTACCACGGCTTGAAACATGAACTCTGTACGATCAGCCGCTGTTTATCATGTCCATTTTCTACTTTTTGAACACCTAGAAGTCAAGTCAATGACCTATTTCTTTCACTTTATTTTCATAATAAGATTGACGGTCTCGTAAAAAGTCGAAAACCTCACCATATGGGTAATGTTCCGCATGTCTAACTTACTAAGATAATTCGCAATTCCTAAATTCCTGAATTCGCAATTGCCCGTAAAAAGGACTTTTTAGGGCGCATCAAGATTGACCTTGCAAAAACCCGATGAAATTGCCAAGCGCCAAGAAACTATGATTTGGCTGAGGGCTCAGCCTCCAAAATAGGGGTGGACCCACCTGATATCGTCTCCCTCCTTAATCACCAGCGACTCGTATTCGTGGGGCTTTACGACCCGACCATTTAAGACGAAGATGATGTTATCTTTGCCCGTCTTCTCTATAATGGTCTTGATCATGGGTTCGTCCTTTTTGGCCTCCCGGATGAGATTGACCACCTGAATGAACCGGGTCCCCTCCTGGAACTCTCGCTCTTTGCAATTGATGGACGCTTTCATCTGAGACCCCTGGCCTCTCCACGTTGTTATTCAACAAAATCTTCCAAACCGACCTCCTTGAGTTTGGCCATGGTCGGCCTGCCTTCTTCGTCCCAGCCACGTTCCTTGTAGTAGTCCATAATGGCGTCTTCCAGCCCAACCGGAATCTTGCCTGCCGCAGGTCCCGAATCCACAGGCTCCATGAATCGTTTGGGATAGTTGAAGTCATCCTCTTTCTTCCAGCCGTACCGGATGTTCAACAGCTTCTGGAGCTGGGTGATACGGTCACCACAGAGACGAAGGTCCTCAAGGCTCCAGTCCATGCCCGTGGCGGCGTTGATGGTATTGCAGAGGTCGGTGAGGGTGTACCCGCGGAACTCCATGAATTTACAGTGGCAGGCGGAGTTGATGACGTTGCAATAGTCATGGAACTTGGCATTACGATCAGCCGCATTTTCCCACGACCAACGCTCCTCGTTCTCAACTTCATCGATGCCCCACTCGGGCAACTTGATGTGACCCACCCAGATGTGCTGGGAATTACCCCGCTCATGGTTGGGGCCGGAGGCCACGCCGGTGCAATAGTTAAGCGCAGATATGTACTGGGCCCGCCAGTTGTGGGCGGCAATCTCCTGGCCTTTCATCTGCACTGCCCATTCTTCAGAGCCCTGGCCTAGGCGCTCAGAGGCAATCTTGCACCCCTCACCCAGCAGGTAACCGAGCCCGTCGGCCCTCTCCCCAATCTTCCTGACCAGCTCTACCATGGCCTCGGCGTTGCCCCATGTCAGATCGAGGCCATAGGTGTCAGCCTTTGTGATGACGCCCTTTTCATAGGACTCCATGGCCCATGCAATCACCACGCCCAGCGAAATGGTATCAAGGGAATAGAGGTTGGCCAGCTCGCATGCGTAAGCCACCGCCTTCACGTCGTCTACCATTGTGTTAAATCCGACCATGGCGAAAGACTCGTACTCAGGACCTTTTCCTTTGTAGGCGTAAGGCCCTTCCTTGACTTCGCAGAGGTTGTGGCACTGGATAACACAGTACTGGCAGGGCCATGGTTTGGCATTTAGCTCCTTGGCATAGTTTGAGGCGTGATGGGTCTTTATACCGCTGGGGAAGTCGGCCAGCTGGTAGTTCTTTATGGGCAGGTTGCCCTGGGGCGCGAAAAGTTCGGTGGCCATGGCAGTACCCACACGCTTTATCTGGAGCCACTCTTCCTTTTCGTTGTCCATCTCGATCAG
>JAUUVE010000087.1 GCA_030589715.1 Desulfobacteraceae bacterium
ATGGGAGCCAAGAAGAAGCCGTTTTATCGTTTGGTGGCAGCTGATTCAGAAGCGCCGCGCGATGGAAAATTTCTTGAGACACTGGGTTACTATGACAAAATGAAAGACCCGGAAGAGATAAAGATTAACGAAGATAAGGTGAGGTACTGGCTCGAAAATGGGGCACTTGTCTCGGAGTCTGCCAAGGCTATCTTAAAGAAGGCAGGATCGGTGAAATCCAATCCAGCAAAAAACTGAGATGACGTGGTGGTGAAAACAAAGACGGGGGTGCATCGAGATGAAGGAACTAATTACATACATCGCCAAAGCGCTAGTAGACGTGCCCGAAGAAGTCTTCGTCACAGAAATACAGGGTGAGCAGACCTCTGTTATTGAGTTGAAGGTAGCCAAGGAAGATTTGGGAAAGGTCATCGGCAAGCAGGGCCGCACAGCTAGGGCAATGAGGACAATTCTCAGCGCCGCCTCCACCAAGATAAACAAACGATCTGTTTTGGAAATCATCGAGTAGCCTTGACCCAGGTCTCCCCCGGCAGTCTGCTCCTTGTGGGCAAGGTAATGCGGCCGCATGGTCTGGAGGGGGTACTCAGGATCTCCTCTTATGCCGACTCGGAAAGGTCATTTCTGGATAGCGGCAGTGTGTTCCTCAGATCCGTCTGTGGTGAAATCCGTGAGTACCCGGTAAAGGCCGTAAGACCTCACAAGAAAAATTTCTTGATGGAGCTGGAAGGATTAACCTCCATTGACCAGGCAGAAGAGTATAGGGGGGCGGAAATCCTTATAAGGCGAGATACCCTTGTTCGTGAAGAGGATGAATATTTTTGGTTCGAGCTGCTGGGCCTTAAGGTTTACTTGGATACAGGAGAGTACTTAGGTACTATTTCTCAGATCATACCCACGGCTAGCAACGATATATACGTGGTCAAGAAGGGGTCCAGAGAGATCTTGGTCCCTGCCACATATGAAATCGTCCATGAGCTTGATCCAGAAAATGGACGGATGATTATTTCAAAGATGGAGGGGCTCTTTGATTTGAATGAAGTTTGATGTCCTCACCATATTCCCTGAAATGTTCTCTGCCTACCTCCACCTCGGGATACTGGGGCGGGCAATAGAAAGGGGATTGGTGGATGTCAGACTGGTCAATATCCGTGACTTTGCCAGAGGAAGGCATAAGACCACCGATGACCAACCATATGGCGGGGGAGGGGGAATGGTCATGAAGGCCGGACCTATTCATCGGGCCCTGAAATCAGTTGAAAGGGTAGATGGGCGGAGCCTTGTGATCCTTCTGAGTCCCCAGGGCAGAAGGCTTGATCAGCCTGCTGCCTGGGAATTGTCAGGGTGGGATCAGCTCATCCTTGTTTGTGGCCGATATGAGGGGGTGGATGAGAGAATAAGGTCGACCTGTATCGACAGGGAACTATCCATTGGCGATTATATCTTGAGCGGCGGGGAACTGGGGGCCATGGTCCTCATAGAGGCCATCAGCCGCTTGATCCCGGGTGTCTTGGGTGGAGAGAGATCCAACCTTGAAGACTCCTTTGAAGAAGGATTGCTGGAGTACCCCCAGTATACCCGACCAAAGGTCTTCAATGGAAAGGAGGTCCCCCCTGTTCTCTTATCGGGGGATCATGAGAAGATTCGCCTCTGGCGTAGGACCGAGTCCTTGAGGAGGACGCTAGAGAGGAGACCCGACCTCTTTACCAAGGCCAGATTGACCCCCGAAGATGAGATGATTCTGGGCAGACTAAAAAAGGGGATTCCTGAGCAATCAAATTAATGCGTCTTTATATCGGGCTGGTTCATTACCCTGTCTATAACAAGAACCATGAAATAATCGCCTCGGCCATAACCCCTGTGGATCTCCATGACATCGCTAGATCGGCCAAGACCTATGGTGTCAAGAAGTTCTTTGTTATTACTCCGCTTGATGACCAGCAGGGGCTGGCAGAACAGGTCCGGCGGCACTGGACCGAAGGATATGGTGCCAGGTATAACCGGCACCGAAAAGAGGCCATTGAACTCGTTTCGGTAGTCCCCTCCTTGAAGGGGGCGATCGAAGAAATCACAGAAATTGAAGGAAAGCATCCTCTAGTAATAGCAACCGATGCCTCTAAGCACAGGGATCGAGTGATCTCATACGAATCGGCAAGAGTTCTCATTCTGGAAGAGCGGGGTGTGATCTTGCTATTTGGAACGGCCTGGGGTCTTGATAAGGCTGTTATGAAAGGGGCGGATTATATATTGGCCCCCATTTTAGGCAAAGGAGGCTACAATCACCTTTCTGTGAGGACAGCCGCCGCCATTATTCTGGATCGATTGGTTGGAGACTTTGCATAACCCACAGCTCAGGCCCGATAGGAAATAGGGGCCAGGAGGAAGATATGAATGTCATAGAAACACTTGAAAAGGAGCAGATGCGCGTTGACATCCCACAGTTTGGACCGGGTGACACGGTCAAAGTGCATGCCAGGATAAGAGAGGGCCAGAAGGAACGGCTTCAGGTATTCCAGGGGGTCGTCCTAAGGAAGAGAAAAGGGAATACCGGCGCTACCTTTACAGTCAGAAAGGTATCCTACGGCATCGGCGTGGAAAGAATTTTTCCCCTTCATTCCCCTATGATTGATAAGGTTGAAATAGTATCAAGGGGCAGAGTCCGGAGGGCTCGGCTTTATTATCTCCGGAAACTGAGGGGAAAGGCCGCCCGTATCAAAGAGTTAAGACCTTAGCGCTTAGGAGTCCATATATTATTCTCAAGGTCTGCTGATTACCTTGATACAAAAGACGAAAAGACACGAAGAACTAGTGTGTCCACCCAAAAATCTCCCCCTTTTCTCTAAAAGCCTCAGCTCCTCAACATGCGATCCATTTTTCCATGAAGGGTTGGCCCGTAAGGCCGGATATAATCTGATTGGAGGGGTGGATGAGGCCGGTCGAGGCCCATTGGCGGGCCCGGTTGTGGCTGCCGCAGTGATTGTCCGTCAAGGCACTGATTTGGCTGGAGTCCGGGATTCAAAGAAAATGACTCCCGGGGCCAGAGAGAAGGCCTTTTCTGATATTCGTCGTCAGGCCCTGGCCATGGGGATAGGGGTTGTTTCCCATGACTATATAGACGAATTCAATATCTTAAGAGCTTCTCTTGAGGCCATGAGGCGGGCTGTCTCGGCGTTGGACCCACAGCCGGAGTTCTTGCTGGTAGACGGTATCCACATGATTCCTTTACCGGTTCCTCAGAGATGCCTCAAAAAGGGAGATCAGATCAGCCGAAGCATTTCGGCTGCCTCTGTATTGGCCAAGGTATATCGTGACAGAATCATGCGTTCATATCACCGCATGTATCCGCTCTATGATTTTGACAAGAATAAAGGGTACGGGACACGTCGGCACCTTGATGCCCTGAGGCAATATGGTGCATCCCCGATCCATCGCAAAACCTTTAGAGGGGTAACTGGTTTTGACAAGGGAAAGACTTGAGCTGGGGGAGTTGGGTGAAGATCTGGCCCTAAAAAAGATCAAAGGCCTCGGCTACAAAAAGATCGTCCGGAACTATCGCTGCACTTTAGGGGAGGTAGATCTAATCGCAAGGGATGGCGACACCCTGGTCTTTATAGAAATCAAGACCCGGAGGGGCAAATCCATTGCTTACGCCAAAGAGGCGGTGGATGCCAAAAAGAGACGGCAGCTCTCTAAGGTAGCCCTGGCGTATTTGAAGTCCAATAACTGTTACGGGGTCAAGGCAAGGTTTGATGTCGTGGCCGTCAGCCTCGCAGGAGACAAACCCCAGATTGAAGTCATACAGAATGCCTTTGATCTGGCCTATTAGTGGAATTGATAATGAAAGATTCAACCACAATAGATCACCAGATCCGCAATCCGGAATCCGCAATCCGGAATCCGAGTTTCGGCACCCTGTATGCGGTGTCAACACCCATAGGAAACTTGGAGGATATTACGTTAAGGGCCTTGAGGACCCTCAAGAGCGTGGACATGATAGCCGCCGAAAATGTGACCCATACAAGGGGGCTGTGTACGCATTACGGCATAAAGTCAAGACTTACCAGCTACAACCAACACAACCGATACGCTAAGACTCCTGAGCTGATTAAGCGACTCAAATCGGGTCTCGACCTTGCCCTGGTAACGGATGCAGGGACGCCAGGTATTTCCGACCCCGGTGTCCACCTGATAAACAGGGCCCTCGAGGAAGAAATAAGGGTCACGCCAATTCCGGGTCCATCCGCCCTGATTGCAGCACTTTCAGTCTCAGGTCTGGCTACGGAGCAGTTTCTCTTTTTGGGGTTTTTGTCAAACAAGCAAGGTAGAAGAAAAAAAGAATTGAAAAAATTGGCCTCCGAACCCCATACCATGGTCTTTTTTGAGGCCCCTCACCGTGTCAAAGACATGCTTAGCGATCTAAGAGAGATACTGGGTGATCGGCAGATGGTAATGCATAGAGAGATGACAAAGGTATTCGAAGAGGTCAAGAGGGGACCTGTCAGCCATATCTTGAAGCATCTGGCTCCAGGTAGTAGGATAAGAGGGGAATTTACATTAGTGGTGGAGGGCAGTGGAAAAGAGAAGGCAATTCACGCCCTAAGTCAGGAGACCCTTGGCAGGATAGATGAGCTATTGGCCGAGCCAAAAATGAGCGTCAGGGACATAGCGGGTCTCATTTCCAGCCAGGAGGGCCTGACCTACAGGCAAGTTTACAAAGAATGCCTTGTCAGAAAAAGCCCTTCCGAGGGGATTTGATTCGGATGGAAGTGGTAAAAAAACTTAGGGTCGGAAACAATTTGGGATTACATGCCCGGGCTGCCGCCAGGATAGTGGAGCTGGGCAATCAATTTGATTCGCAGCTCTTCCTCAAGAAGGATACTCAAGAGGCGGATGGCGCAAATATATTATCCATAATTACCCTTGCATGCCCCAAGGGCACAGAGATGGAGGCCCGGATTGTGGGAGAGGATGCGGAGAGTTTTATGCAAAAACTGAGTGAGCTTTTTGATCAGAGATTCGGAGAAGATAGATGACCGAGCATCATATTGGTGCACAAAGAAGACTGGAAGGCATTCCTGCCTCCCCTGGCATTATCATCGGCAAGGCGCATTTGGTGGGCAAATCGAGGGTCAAGATCCTTTACCAGTACCTTATTGACGAAAGACAGCTGAATAGGGAGGTCGAGAGATTCAAGGGGGCCCTGCGTACTGAAGAGGAAAAGCTTGTAACACTTAGGGACCAGATGCCAAACCAGGTGAAAGATCACGCCTTTATCCTAGACAGCCACCTGATGATCCTTAAAGATAGCATGTTTGTTGATTCTACGATCGAGAGGATCCTTAATGAGAAGATAGATGCCCAATGGGCCCTCAAGGAGTCCCTTGAAGAAATAAGAAAGGTCTTCGAGCAGATCAATGACGAATACATAAGGAGCCGGATCACTGACGTGGAGAACGTCACAGAGAGGATCCTTAGAAACCTTTCAGGAGAAGCCGAACAGGGTTTGACCGAAATTAGAGAGCGCATGATTATTGTAGCCCATGATCTTTCGCCGGTGGACACGGCCGAATTGAATATAAGCAAGGTCATGGGATTCATAACGGATATAGGGGGCCGGACTTCTCATACGGCCATTATGGCGCAGGCCTTAGAGATTCCGGCGGTTGTGGGGCTTGAATCAGTTACCGAATTGGTGCAGGCAGGGGATCTCCTGATAGTGGACGGCAACACCGGTGAGGTCATTATCAACCCTGATGATAGTGCCATCATCCACTATCAGGAAAAGCACCTTCAGCGTGAAAAGTACAAATCCGCCATCGCCAGGATAAGTCACCTTCCGGCAGAGACCCTCGACGGACATAAAGTGGCCGTTATGGCCAATATCGAATTTTTGGAGGAGGTTACAGCGGCCAGGGACTATGGTGGGGAGGGGATTGGCCTATACAGGACCGAGTTCCTGTATCTAAGGAGCAAAGGATTGCCAAGCGAAGAGGAGCTCTTTGAGGATTATCGTGATGTTGCCGGAATAATCGGGCCAGCCCCTGTGACAATAAGGACCCTGGACCTGGGAGGGGACAAGTTCGCCTCTGAGCTTTATATAACCAAGGAGATGAATCCTGCCCTTGGCCTCAGGGCCATACGGTTTTCTCTTAAAGAACCAGAGATCTTCAGGAGTCAACTACGAGCCATCCTAAGGGCGAGTGCCTATGGTAGGGTTCAGCTCATGTTTCCTATGATATCCGGCCTGGAGGAGGTCCTTGAGGCAAGGGAGATCTTGGAGCAGGTCAAAGATGAATTGGATAACCAAGGGGTGGAATATGACCATAACATAAAGACAGGCATAATGATCGAAATCCCGTCGGCCGTTGCTGTGGCTGATATCCTGGCCCATCATGTCGACTTCTTCAGTATGGGAACAAATGACCTTATCCAATATGCCCTTGCAATTGACAGGATCAACGAACATGTGGCCTACATGTACCAGCCCTTTCACCCCGCTATCCTTAAGATGATCCAGCAGGTCGTCCAGGCAGGGAAAAATGCAGGGATCCCCGTCTCCCTTTGCGGTGAAATGGCTGGTGACCCACTCTGCGTATCCATCTTGCTTGGGCTAGGCATTGCGGAACTCAGCATGAATGCCAGGGCCATTCCCCTCATAAAAAAGCTCATCCGCTCGATCTCCCTCAAAGAGGCCCATGAAGATTTTGAGAATGTGACTGGACTCACTACAGCCAAGGAGGTACGAGCATATATCTTGGATCGGATGAAGAAACTGCTGCCCGAGCTGGATGAAAAAGGCTACCTGAATAGTGGAGAAAAGTATTTTTGATTGATGATTTGAGATTTTTGATTGGTGGTTGACAAGAATAATACTCCGGTTTACAGCACTGTAACCGTTCACGGGTTCAGAGGTTCCCCGCATTGGGCGGGATCTTCGACAGGGTTCAGCGAAAATGCGAAATTGCTGAAGAATTCGATTCGGAGACAAACCCGGAATTTGTTCGTTTTTTTAGGTATGCAAAACGGCCTTGCGCCGAAGTCCAGAGTGAGCTTTACGTAGGCTTGGATCAACAATACATAACGAAAGCTAAGTTTCGGGATGTGTATGATCATGCCGACCTATAAGCAAGGCCAACGAAAGATAGGTAACCCTGCCTCCGGCCCATAGGGCCTACGGCCCGGAGGGAACGCTGAACCTGTGAACGCTTACCATTCTTCAATATTTAATATTCACAATATTCAATCCTGAAGGTATCTATGGGAAACAGAATTGTCTGCCAGAATAGAAAGGCATCGCATGACTACTTTATTGATGAACTCATGGAGGCCGGAATTGTCCTCCTGGGATCCGAGGTAAAGTCCCTCAGAGAAGGGCGTGGCAGCCTGGTGGACGGCTATGCCAAGATAAGAAATGGCGAGGTCTTCCTCCATAAGATGCATATTACACCTTACCCGCATGCCCACCATGTCCGGTTAGATCCCACAAGAACCAGAAAGCTACTGCTGAATAAGAGAGAAATAAAACGTTTGATCGGAAAAACCGAAGAAAAGGGGTACACCCTGATTCCCACA
>JAUUVE010000154.1 GCA_030589715.1 Desulfobacteraceae bacterium
GGAGCCAGCAATACCACATCTCCCCTGTGTGCCATAGAAAAGGCCTTGGAGACCGCCTCTTCCATATCCTCGAGCATGGAATAGGGGATAACCCCCTCAAAGGATTTGGCCAGTAATCCCTTGGCCTCACCTAAGAGGACGCTCCCCCTGACCCTCCCCTGGGAGGCCCTGACCAGAGGGCCATACCCAGCCCCTTTGTCTCGCCCTCCTGCAATCATGACTAGCGGCTGATCAAAGCTCTGAACGGCCTTGACCGCTGCGTCCACATTGGTGGCCTTGGAGTCGTTGTAAAACAGCACCCCGTTAAGCTCCCCGACCATCTCAAGCCTGTCTGGCAGACCCTTAAACCCATCGATATTCTCCTGAATCACCGTGGGGTTCAGCCCTACCGTCAGGCCGACTAAGACACTGCCCAAGAGGTTTTCCAGATTATGGTCCCCCACGAGGCCAAAGGATTCCAGAGAAAACCATTTGTTCTCCACACCATCCAGGCTTGTTTTAACCTTCTTATCCTCCAGGAAGACGTGCCGCCCTTGCTTTTTCTCAATCCCATACCGTAAGACAGAAACCTGAGCGGAGGGTTTTACCGAGGAGAGCCTCTTGTCATCGTCGTTTAGTATGAGATACGAACCGGTCCCCTGATTCTTGAATATCCTGAGTTTTGATTCAACGTAGGCCTCATAGCTGGGATAGCGGTCCAGGTGGTCTGGTGAGATATTCAAGATGACCGAAATAAAGGGACAAAAGGTCTCGATAGTATCCAGCTGGAAACTGCTAACCTCAACCACCACATAGTCTGCTTCCTGCCCCTCTGCGGCATAGGCCATTAGGGGAGTACCGATGTTGCCACCTACAAAGCACCGAAGGCCTGCATTCTTGAGCATGAGGCCCAGGAACTCCGTAACAGTGGACTTTCCGTTGGTACCGGTAATGGCAATCATGGGTGTCTGGATCAGACGGCTTGCAAATTCCAATTCACCCATCACAGGTACACCTCTTTCCATGGCAGCCCCAAGAGAAGGCATATCCTGGGGTACTCCGGGGCTAACAATTATCAGGTCTTTATCCAAGAACGTCTTTTTCTTATGTCCGCCTGTCTCCAGGGCAACCCCCATATCCCTGAGTTCCCTTAAGACCTTATTCTCAAGCCCTTGTTCCGGCCTTATTTCACTTACGGTTACGTCCGCCCCCTGGCGCGCCAGCCACCGGGCAGTCCATAGCCCGGAGACCCCCAGACCCACAACAAGGACCTCGGAGTTCGGAATTCGGAGTTCGGAATTCGGAATTACTGGCTTCATCCTTATCTCAGTTTCAAGGTGCTGAATGAGAAGAGGGCCAAGATAATGGCGATGATCCAGAACCGCACTATCACCTTGGGTTCCGGCCAGCCCTTTAATTCAAAATGATGATGAATAGGGGCCATCCTGAAGATCCTCTGTCCCCCTGTAAACTTAAAGTATGCCACCTGGAAGATCACAGAAAGGGCCTCAAAGACAAACAGCCCCCCTACAAGGACCAACAGCAACTCCTGTTTTGTGATAACCGCAACGGTGCCCAGGACAGCCCCTAAGGAGAGCGAACCTACATCACCCATAAATACTTCCGCTGGATAGGCGTTATACCACAAGAAACCCAGGCCTGCGCCCACCACGGCCCCGCATACAACTGAAATCTCACCTGCCCCAGCTACGTATGGGATCTGCAGGTAAGAGGCGATCCCTACATGTCCGGAGAGATACGAGAACACCAGGTAGCTCCCAAAGGCGACAATCAGGGGGCTGATGGCCAACCCATCCAGGCCGTCCGTCAGATTAACGGCATTGGAGGCCCCAACAATAACGAACACTGCCAGCGGGATATAGCCGAGGCCCAGGTCCGGGACCACCTTTTTAAAAAAGGGTATGGTCAAATGGGTATCGAAACCCGGGTAGACATAGAGTGCCATGGCTACGATGAGGGCTGCTATTATCTGAAGGGAAAACTTCCAGACCGTGCTAAGACCGCGACTGTCTTTCCTGGTTATCTTCAGGTAATCATCCACAAAACCGATCCCACCGAATGAAAGGATAACGAACATTACAATCCAGACATAAATATTGGTGGGTTCAGCCCAAAGGAGTGTGGAAAGTACAATTGCCGGCAAGAGAAAGAGCCCTCCCATGGTGGGGGTCCCTTCCTTGGATTTATGGTTGGGTGGCCCGTCATCTCGAATGTACTGACCCACTTGCATGGCCGACAGTCTTTTTATGGCCCATCCACCCATAATAAAACAGATCATCAGGGCCGTCAGGGTTGAAAGGACAGTCCTGAAGGTAATGTACCTAAAGACGTTCAGCCAAGATATGTCTGTATGAAAGAGGTAAATCAGTTTGTAGAGCATATGAACCTTAATACCTTAGGGTGTTGCAGCATGTGGGACTTCCATACTGCCCATGGCTGCAATCACCGTACTCAAGAAATTATCTATCCCAAAGGGCTTGAGAAGTTGACTCACAATATGGGGCATCTCCTTATCCAAGAACCCTAGGGTGGATGGATTTCCAGTCATAATAATGACCTTCTCCTTACGCCCGCTCTTCTTCATATTCTTCAGCATCTCAATTCCATCGAGCCTCGGCATATTGATATCCGTTATGACCAGATCAAAATCGTCCTTTTCCAATTTTTCAAGGGACTCCTGCCCGTCCTTTGCAAGGGTCACCTCGAATCCTTTTCCTAACAGGGCCTCGGATAGCAGGAACCTTATGCCTTTTTCGTCATCCACCACTAGTATTCTCTTAGACGTATCCATAAAAAACCTCCTCTCATGACACGGTGTCTCTCAGCTCTTCAACCACCCTTTCCAGTCCGACCTTGCGAGAACCTTTTAGAAAAATCAGGTCTCCTTCTCTCATATCCTCCAAAATCTTTCCCGCCATTTCAGCGTGGCTCTTCACCTCCCCTGCTCGACTCCATGTCATGCCCGAGTCAATGGCTCCATGTATCATCTCAGGTGCATGCTCCCCCATTGCCAGGAGACGGTGGGCACCAAGCCGTGCCACCCACCGCCCGGCATCATAGTGGGCGGAGGCCGTTGCACCTCCCAATACCAACATCTCTCCCAGACCCACGATTATCCTTCCACCTTTTTTGGCCATGGCCTCAACAGATTCCAAAGTTGTCTTGAGTGACAAAGGATTGGCATTATATGTGTCATCTACCAGGATTATACCCCCGGGCAGAGAAGTCACCATGAACCGCCCCTTTAGCCCTGAAAAGCCCCCCAGGCCGCGGACTATATGCTCCATGGGTTCAGTTAGGCACACTGCAACCCCAGCCGCTGCCAGGGCATTGGATACGTTTTGAAGCCCAGGGACCTTGAGGGTTACGGTGCAAGATTCACCCTGGTAGTGAAGATCAAAGGAGACGCCTTCCCGGCCCCAATTCTGAATCTTGCTTGCCCTTAAGGTATTTTTCGACCCAAGGCCAAAGGTAACCAGTTCCTTTTGGTATGGGCCAGCCATCTTCATCAAGCGGTCATCATCACCATTTATGACCACCTTGCCTTCTGGAGAGATCTTCTCCACTAACTCCACCTTTGCCCTGGCCACCCCCTCCAGGTCTCCCACCCCCTCCAGGTGGGCCATCCCCACATTGGTAATCACCCCAACATCCGGATCTGTGATTTCACTCAATCGAGAGATCTCTCCCGGGCGATTCATCCCCATTTCCAAGACCGCGTTTTTGTATCCTTCCTTTAGCTGGAGTAAGGTCAGAGGTAATCCGATCAAGTTGTTGAGATTTCCATGATTCTTAAGGGTTCTGCCCCCCAGCCCCAGGATTCCGGCCGCCATCTCCTTTGTTGTGGTCTTCCCGGTGCTACCGGTGACTGCCACCACCCTGGCCTTATGCTGCTGTCTCCACCATCCGGCAAGATCACCGAGGGCCCTTAGGGTATCCTCAACGGCAATCACGACCTGATTTGGGAGGAGGGAATTTCTGATCTTGTTTTTCTCTTCCTGCCTTCCCCACCAATCCTCTTGGACCATGACCCCGGCGGCATTGCGCCGGAGGGCCTCTTTAACAAAACCATGGCCATCAAATCTTTCCCCTTTGAGCGCCAAAAAGAGATCACCGGGTGCTATCTTTCTTGAATCCGTACTGAGCCCCTTTAGTCGTGCCCGGCCTTCTCCTGAGACCAGGGTGCCATTTGTGGGACCAACGATCTCCCCGGCCCTTATTTCACCCCACGAGGCAGGCACTCCCCCCCTCCAGGGCGGCCTCTGCCGCAACGCTCCGATCATTGAAGGGCCTTTTCTCCCTTCCGATGATCTGGTAGTCCTCGTGACCCTTTCCGGCAATCAAGACCAGGTCACCCTCATGGGCCACCTCGATTGCACTGCGGATGGCATTTCCGCGATCAAGGTCAAGGAGGTAACCGGGGCCGTCCACTCCTGAACCCGTATGGCCAGTGAGTATTCTCTGACCTGCATCCCTCACCCCCTCTTCTATCTGCGCTGCAATAGCTGCGGGATCTTCTGTTCGGGGGTTGTCTGAGGTAATAAAGACCAGGTCGCTATGTTCTCCGGCCACCAGACCCATCTGACGCCTTTTCCCCTTGTCGCGATCACCGCCGCATCCAAAGACGGTGATCAACCGCCCCTTTGCCAGGGGTCTCAGCGACTTCAATGCCTTTAGCAGGGCATCGGGCGTGTGGGCATAATCCACAACAATGGCCAACGATCGACTGTTCTTTACCAATTCCAAACGGCCGGGTATTTTCTCGAGGTGTGCTATCCCCGAGCTAACGGCGCTGAGATCAATGCCCAGAGAAAAGGCCCCGGCAGAAGCGGCCAGGATATTGTGGATATTGAAATCACCTATAAGTGGAGATCGTATGTCTGTCTCCCCGGAAGGGGTTATAAGTCTGGCGGTGAGACCTCCTGTGCTCACCCGAACTTGATCGGCCCTGACATGGCAGTCCCTCCCCAGACCATATGTAACCACAGGGACATGAGTCTGTTTCAGCAACTCTCTTCCCCTTGGGTCATCCACGTTAATGACTGCCCTTGCTAAATCTCCATTCCCCTTCTTCCCTAGTCCCCGAAAAAGGAGGCCTTTGGCGAAAAAATATGATTCCATGGAGTGGTGGTAATCCAGATGATCCCTGGAAATATTTGTAAAGATCCCCACCCGGAAGGGGCATGCCCTGACCCTACCCTGGTCCAGGGCATGGGATGAGACCTCCATAACCACATCTGTAGCACCTGAGTCTGCCATTCTGCGCAAGACCCGCATGAGATCTAATGACTCGGGGGTAGTTACGGGGGCCTCCCAGGCCTCTCCTGCCAGCCTGTAATTTATGGTCCCTATGACACCCGGTTTGGCCCCCGAGGCCAAGAGTATGGATTCCAAAATATAACTGGTGGTGGTCTTTCCATTGGTACCGGTGATGCCTATCAAGTTCATGTCTTGAAAGGGCCTATGGTAAAATCTCACGGCAAGGCCGGAGAGGGCCTCACGCGTATCCAGGACCCGGACCATCGCCACATCTCTATTTGAGTCCCTGCCGGCCCCGGCGCTCTCCGCAACCACTGCTGCGGCCCCTTTTTGAATCGCCTCCCTGATGAAATCATGGCCATCCTGTTGCTGGCCCCTCAGGGCGATAAATAGAGAACCCTCTTTTACCAGCCGGGAGTCATATTCCAGACCCTCTATCTCCAGTCCCGGGTCACCGGAAAGATCACGGATCTCGATCCCCTCCAATAATTCTCCCAGCTGCATCTTGACCCTTTATTCGTAGCCGTTCACAAGTCCAGCGCTCACCGTACCCTGAACCCGTGAACAGCTACCTTTATCCAGAGTCCAAAGCTCCCCGTTCATCTTGATTATTAAAAACCATCAAGATTCAGCCGGGAGGCCTGAAACTAATCCTCACCGCGGCGACCTCCTGGAGAGGGGTTCCAGCACCAGGCTCCTGCTTGACAGCCAGCCCTGTCCCCTCC
>JAUUVE010000075.1 GCA_030589715.1 Desulfobacteraceae bacterium
CCGGGCCCAGAGGACCCGGCTTTGGTTATCCCCGGAGGGGATTTAGTCTACTGCAATTTGAATGGCTCAAGGAGTGATGGAGTACTGGAGTGATGGAGTGTTGAAAGAGCTACCTGATCACCTATGGCGGTAATAGACAAACCCAGTTCCTGAAAACTCACTGCCTTTTATGGTTTTCCCAATACTCCATCACTCCAATACTCCAGGTCAATCCTGGCAGGCAGAGCCATTTATCTCTGACCTGGCCCTGAGGACCAGGATTTCTATTTTGGATTAAAGAAGGCTCCCTTCTCAAATCCAAACATCCCGGCAATAATATTTGCAAATCATTTACAAGCCCCCTTGGCCTTGGAAGAGGTCGTTCTGCATTCGCCAGAGACCCACCCCACCAAAGAAAAAAATCAGGCCCCAAAAAAAAGTCAAATGTCTATGGATCAAGAATCTGCACATAAACTACCGCCTTCATACCCAAATAACAGAATGGTTGCTCAATTTTTCTTGAGGAGAGAAAAGACCCTGAGGGCTTCGTCTATGCCCTTCAGGTGAGCCATCCCTTTGTCATAAACGGGCCACAGGCCTTGGATCAGCTTCTTTGTCACCTCACCGATCACTATGTCGCCACCGGTGGCGTATGAGGCCAGACGGGCAGCGATGTTGGTTACTGCTCCGGAGGCCGTATAGGTCATCCTCGTCTCTAACGACCCCTGAAAGCGGGTCATGCCAACCAGGGCTGTGCCGGAGTTGATCCCCATATTTACATTGATCGGTTCAAGACGGTCACCCAGCTCCCTGTTAATGTCAAGGTTTCTGTCGTAGATGTCAAAAGCCGCCTTTACAGAGTTGACGGCGTTTGTCTTGGCATTATCGTCTTTGAATATAATCATGAGGCCGTCACCGGCCGTCTCATTTATATCCCCGTGGGACCGATGGATCGGGTCCACAAAACTGGAGAACATCTTTTCCACGATCTCGTTGATCTCATTCTCCGGACGAGTGGCACTGAGCCTGGTGTACCCCTCAAGATCAAGAAAAAGGACGCTCACATCCTTCTTCTCCTTTTCCTGGGTCAACAGCTCAGGGTTCTTCTCCACTATATTCCGGACCGCTTGGGGAACGAATGGTGAAAGCTGGGCCAGCATCTGACTGATCTTTATCTTTTCCTGGGTCATTTCCCAGTGTTGCTTTGCATTTAAGAGCACATTGCTGAGGGTCTCTGAAAAATCCCTTATCAGATAGAAATCCTTCCGCCTAAACCGGGTCCCTGGTCTTGACACAACGCTCACCACTGCCAGGACCTCATCGTCCACAAACACGGGCATAGCTGCTTCCGGACCAATTTGGATCTTTGATCCATCAGGCCTCACAACGGGATTGCTCTTTGAGACCACCACACCTTTCCGCTGATTGATGGCCTTCTGAATGGCAGGACGGTTCCTCTTGCAGGCAAGACAATTGACAGGCCTATCATAAAGGGCACACTGGAGGGGACGAGTATATTTCTTCGCATCAGGGTCCAAAAGCAAGATACAGGCCTCCATGGCTGAGGGAATTGCAATTCTTATTTCTTCCCTAATGGCTTCAAGGATGTCATTGACCTCCATGAACTGGGCGATCTTTTTTGCCACCCCCCTCTGAGCCTCAAATCTTTCCTTGTAGTATTTTTCCATCTTCCTGCACCAGATACTACCGGTCCTGACCGATCCCCGCTATCCTGCATCCGATCCCTTTGAGATTAGGGGTGCCGAACTCCTTTCCCAGGTCTTCTATGGATGTAAGCATATTAAAGTTGGATCTCTCCCATTCATACTGGGACCCGGGGCTCCCCTCTGGGAACCACCATCCGTAGGAGGCATTGATCACGCCGGGATGAACGTCTTTTGTCAGGCGAGCCGTCTGGGTTATCTGGCCTGTTTTGGTCTCAATAATGACCCTCTCCCCCTCTCCAACGCCATATTCCGCAGCTGTTTCCGGATGAATCTCAGCCACAGGGTCGGGGCTATGCTTCCGTAGGCCTTCGAGCCACCTATAAGACGAATGGAGATAATAGGGACTCTTGGAGCTGGTCAAAACCAGGGGATACTCGGGGTCATCTTCCTGTGGCAGCCCTGTAAACCGCGGCAGAGGGGGAAGGTCAAAATCATCCGCCTTACTCAAACAGAGCTCCACCTTTCCCGTAGGCGTCCTGAACCCGGAAGAAAGGTGCTTTTGAAACCGATCTACGCCTTTTAGATATCCCTTCTTAGCAAACTGGATGTAGCTCAAGCCGCTTGGCTCAAGAACCTCCTCCAGGAGATCCTCATAATCTTCATACCAGTATTTCTTTGGAGTGAGGGACCTGCCCAATTCATTTAAGATCTTTATGTCGGGCCAGCATTCCCCCGGTGGGTCAACTACCTTGGGCCGAGCCAGGATATAACCGTGGCCGAGGCCGTAGTGACCTATGTCATTAAACTCAAAGTGTGTGGCGGCCGGGAGTACTATGTCCGCAAGGGCGGCCGTTGGTGTCATAAATATATCTGATACGGCAAAAAAGTCTAGCTTCATCAAGGCCTCAAAGGTCTTACGGCTATCTGCATAAGTGAGCAGTGGGTTGGTACAGTGAAAATAGGCGGCCTTCACCGGATAGGGGAACTCTTCCAGTACCGCCTTTCTGAAAAAGGCCGGGGGAACAGTCATAAGCCTGGGTATGGTCTTATGATAGGCGTGAATCATATCCTTTCTCTTGGAGGGAATAAGGTCCGCCCTGACAAACTTTCCCAGACCCAGGATCCTGGGTTCATTGGCCTGGATGTTACCACCCGGAACATCAAGATTACCGCATATGGCCATGAGGCACACAAGTGCCCTTGCCGTATCAAATGCACGGGTGTTCTGCTCTATGGGATTTCCCCACTGAATGGCAGCCGGATCTGATAGGGCGTAATACCTTGCCGCCTCCAGGATAAGCCCCGGCTCTACCCAGGTGACCTGGGACATCTTCTCCGGGGTATACGCCTTCACCTGATTGGCCAGCTCCTCAAACCCAAAGGTCCAATTTTCAACAAAACCCTTCTTATATAGCCCCTCCTCAACGATGACATTCAGAAAGGCCAGTGCCAGCCCATTATCTGCTCCTGGTCTTATTTGAAGCCAAAGCCTGGCCTTTTTTGCCAGTTCTGTCCTTCTTGGGTCTATTACTATCAGATCTGTGCCGTTTTTTACCTGCTCCAAGAGCAGGCTGCATATCTCCCCCTCTTCATTGGTACTGGTGAGATTGCTGCCCCAGATCACTACAAGCCTGCTCTTGTGATGAAAATCAGCCACCGGATAAAACCCGCACGTATGACCCCCGGTCACCTCCCGAGGGGCATGGCATACGTCCTGAACTGCCACCACGTTGGGAGAGCCGAAGCTATTGGCCAAGCGAATCAGGGCAAAGTGTTCCATTCCCTTGGGCATCCCCTGGCAAAAGGCAACACCCCCGGCACCATATCTCTCTCTGACTCTCTCCAGGTTTTCACCTATTGTCTGGATGGCCTCCTCCCAGGACACCCTCTCCCAATTGCCTTGTCCACGCCCCCCTTTCCTCTTTAAGGGATGCCTGAGCCGTCCCGGATGGGTAAGTCGGTCAGGGGATGCCAACCCTTTTGGACATATATAGCCCTTATTCAGATAGCCATCCGGATCACCCTTAATCGTGACCATCTTGTTATCCTTGACCCCAACAATCAGGGAGCAACCACCGTGGTCCATCCTTCCACAGTGGGTCCTCATCCATCTAATCTCATCTGCCATTTGAAGCCCAAGCCCTTTCGTGTGTGTCCTTGAAGGTAATCGCCTCTTCCGGATCTCACCTTATCAACCTCCTTAGAGGGTACCGACCCTTTGGATCAATTGCAACCTCCTGGCCGGACCAAAAGACCCGTGGCACAAAAAAAGGGGCTACCCCACATAACTTCGGTTATGTGGGGTAGCCCCGCGAATGTCTGAAATATAGGCTAAAGCTCGAGCCAGGAATCCGCATAGAGAGACTGGCCCAATATGATCCTCGCCGTCTTCACATAGTCCTGCAGCTCCTTAGAGAGCGAGTCCATATCAATTGTCTCGTCATCCATGGTCTTATGTATGATCTCCACAATATCAGGCCTCTCCCCCCTGGCTATTGCGATCAGGTCGTCATCGTATGCATCGGCAATACAGGAATACATCCCCTTCCTTTCCAACATCACCATGTAGGTCTGATTCAGGATGGGTCTCAGGTGATCCGGTGGACCATTGGAGATATTTGAGAGCCCGCATGTGGATTTCACACCGGGTGCCATATCCTGAAGCATCTCCTGAAAGGCCATGAGGCTCATGAGCTGGGGCTGCTGGATGTTTACTGGCGTCACGATCCCATCCACAAAGATATCTTCATTGGGGACCCCTGCCTCATTGGCCGCGTATATGAGCTCCACTGCCAATGCAGCCCTTTCGTTCTCATCCCGCGGAAGTCCTTCTGGGCCCCACATCAGTGCAATCATGTTGGCCTTGTACTTGACGGCCAGAGGTATCATCTTCTCATACCGCTCCGGCCTACACATGATCGAATTGATAATGGCCTTCCCCTTGTGGGCAGCAAGGCCTGCCTCCATGGCCTCGATGTTAGAGGTATCAAGGCAGAGGGGCAGGTCATCCCCTATGGCCTCCTGGACCGTCTTCACAACAAATTCCATCAATTCAGCCCCGCCCTTTCTTGCCGGGCCCAAGTTGATATCGATCCAGTCCACCCCCTTTTTCTCCTGCTGCTTGGCCTCCTCGGCAATGGGACCCGGGTCCTTCTCCTTAAAGGCCTTTCCTATAACCGTGCTGATCACATTCAAATTCTCACCAATCAATAGCATGGTCAGACTCCCTTATCTTTATTGTTTACCGTTTTCGATGAGTTCATTTCCCGCTAAGGGCGTGCCAAATTGAACTCTGACTGGCAATTACACTCCTTATTGGCCCATCTCCTTTAACAACTTGGGTATCAGTGACGCATCCCTTGGTCCAATCAAAATCTCCCACTCCGGCAGGTCCTCTTCCATCTCCCCACTTATGGCCGCCGCATAACCCGGGATTATGATTTTCTTGTGGGCAACCTTATCGGCAATGCCACACTTTTTCACAAAGACAGCCACTGCATCGCCTGCAAACTTGCCGGCTGCCCAAGCGGTCATGACCGAAAGGCCTTCTGTGTCCATAATGAGCAGCCAACTGGGCACCCTGCTACCCTCAATCTCTCCACTCACAATAAAGTAGGTCAAAGAGAAGTTGGTTGTAACAAGCACCGGTGAATTCTCATCCGGCCCACCGATCTCGTATATACCCTGTGTTACAGTCATGGGTCTCTGCGGATCGGTAAAGATGTTGAGTCTCTCAAGCAGCAAAGGGAAGAGGCCTTCGCCTTTGAAATCCGAGAGGACCACTATCCCCGCATACTTTGCGATAAGCATCGAGGCGATAACCGTCTCCATATCCAGATTGCCGGCCATCTCGCAAGGAAAGGTAATCGTGGGAAACCCCAATGATCGATTACCCGCCTTGAGGGGGGCCCTCCGGATAACCACCTGGTCCTCAAAGAGCTGTTTCATCTCCCGCGAGCCCGAGTCCAGGACCAGATCCTTAAGCCCCATCTCTGTCAATTTATCCGTCAGGGGGGTCAGGTCCTCAACGCTGTCAGCCTTCACTGCCAAGGGCAGGCCCATGTCTTTGGCGAGGTTTCCCATCTCTTCAACGTTATCTGCAGTGGCTGCGTAAAGAAGGGGCTTTTTGAAGGCAGTGGCCTCCGCTGCCTCCTTTATTGCTTCCACCTGCTCGCTCATGAGGATCAGGCCAAATTCGCTCTCCTCGGCAATCTTCTTTGCAACGGCCGCAAATGCCGATGCATCCCCATCTCTGTCTCTGAGGGCAACCAGCTCCGGCCTGAGGTTCAAACCCACCCTTTCATACTGGAGGGCGTTCCACTCCTTCAGCTTTTTGTCCAACGCCTCACTATCCATGTCCGAGGCGATCATAGCGGCCAGTCCCGTGGGGTTGTAAAAGGTCTTTTCATGTCTGAACATGACTGTTTCACCCCCTGTCTTAAAGGCCCTGCCCCCGGCACCGATGGCAACCGGCCGGATCGGCGGGGCAGATGCCTCTGCCAATTGTTCACTGGCCTCATCAGAGACGTAAGGGCATGCATCCAATTCCGCCTTTCCAGAGGCCAGATTCATGGCAAATGCCAGGCAGGTGGGAACACCGCATTCACCGCAGTTTGTCTTAGGCAACAGCTTAAAAATCTGAATTCCAGTTAGTCCCATAATATACTCCTAACTATCACAAACTTTAGGTTTTATATCTCAGGTCAGGGGCGACCCTATGATCGCCCCTACCCACAACAAGCTCTCCTGAAAAATCCACAAGATAAATCAACCCACAATGGGATCCATCTTCAGGGCGGGATGGTCCTTTTCCTGAAGGAAGGGGAGGATCTCTTCCTCGGTTATCCCGACGGTCTCGTCGGCGATCCGGTCAATCAAATCCGGTACACCCATTTCTTCTCCCCGTTTAATGAGACGTTCTTTTATTTCTTCCTTTAGGGACTTGGGCATCCACACCATCCTCAGGAGACCACCGTCACCGACAAGGAATTTCCTCTGAGTAATATTGAATTTACCATGACCCACAAAACCGGGAGATGACTGTCCACCGCCCATCACGCCGGCTAAGGTCGTAAATTTCATTCCACATGGGGTTTCTCCACTGTAGTCCCTGCTGACCGTCATGATGCCATTGCATCCGGGCAGCACGGCCGCAATGGCCTCACAGCAACCGCATGTGGTCATCGGGTCATGGACAATGCTGTAAAAATTATAGTGGTCTATCGTCTGTCTGGAGGCCTTATAAATAAACTCGTTGACCCCCTTAAACTGCCCCAGCACGGGATCGAGTACCTCTCCCTTTTCCACAGGCTGGTTTGGACCGGTCGGGTTAATCTCAAAAGAGGCCTTGCAGTCCATCCAGTTGTAAGCCCCACAAAGACCTGTCCTCTCCGGGCTGACCATGCAGACATGACTCGGGGCAAAGGACTGGCAGAGGGTGCAGGAATAAAAGGTCTCCACGCCCTCATCGGTCATGGTTTCAACCCGCTCATCCCGTTTCTTGTATTCTCCCCTGGCCCTTTTTGTCAGATTATCCACATCCTCCTGCTCGGTGTAAAGGGTCACCTTTACCTTGTCCAGGATGCTCCCAAAATCCTGATGGAACTTGGCATGGATGATTACACCGATATCTTTCAAGCTAAAACCCTTTTCTACGGCGGGATCGCCTACACGGATCCAGGCAATATCCCTCTGTCCGATGTGCATGACGCCCTGGGCATAGTTGATAAGATGATGAATCTGCCTCTCCAGGATGGGCTCAAAGTCGGGCTGCATCTGCCGGCCGGCCACTTGGACATAGATTCCCAAAGGCGGGCGATCGCCCTTCTTCAGATCCTTCACATCAGGACCGATCACCTCTACCTCGCCGTCTTCTATCTCGTCCATCTCCGCCATCTTGCACAGCTCTGTACACTGACTCTTGCCACCCCCCATCTCAAGGAAGAGGTCGTCCTTGCGGACCCGCTCTCCTTCAAAGGCCGGACCATAGGCCAGGGGGATATCGATCTCAGTGATGGTCACCTTGAGACCCCTCACCTCGATGGATTTTGAGGTAATCTCATCATGGGGTACGTTGGCCACCACGTGTTCATAGGTGCAGACCCCGGTTGGCAAAATCTCCGGGATATCCGTGTCGGCAATTGTGGGAAATCCCCAGTTAACGCACCCGGCGGCGTTGGCCGCCCACTCTGCGCCGACGTCACCCAACGCGTTTACAAAGGCAAAGACCCGGTTTTTCTGGTACTGAAGCATCTTCTTGTAATCACCGGGCTGAATCCCGCCAAAGGCCATGCCGGCCCTGTTTGCAAAGCCCAGGGCAAACACGGCCGCGGATATGTCCGGGCCAAAGGGGACAAGACGGGTGTTCCACCCGATCTGCACCCCTTCTTCGATAAGCTGCTCTGTAAAGGTGGTACCGTTCTGGTTGGCAGCCATAAATACATAAATGGTCTTGAGCTGATATTCTTCGGCCATCTTCTTGGCTGTGGCCGAATCAGGGGCAGCACCCACAATGGCCGCAAATCCCGGGGCCGTACCATCCACAAACTCTACCCCACGCTTCCGCATGATGGCATCGTCCGC
>JAUUVE010000414.1 GCA_030589715.1 Desulfobacteraceae bacterium
GGAGCTGATCCGGCGCGGGCTTGATGTGGACAGTTTTGCCCCTCGCCTCAGCTTCTTCCTCTCTGCCCACAGTGACTTCTTTGAGGAGATCGCAAAGTACCGCGCCGCCAGAAAGGTCTGGTATCGGGTAATAAAGGAACGATTTGGGGCAAAGAATCCCCGCTCTCTGGCCTTGAGGTTCCATGTACAGACCGCAGGTGTTGCCCTGACGGCCCAACAGCCTTTGAACAATATCGCCCGGGCCGCCTACCACGGCCTGTCGGCGGTCCTGGGGGGTGCCCAATCCGTACATATCGATGGGTATGATGAGGCCCTGTGCACCCCGACTGAGCTTTCAGCCCTAACCGCCTTGCGGACGAGCCAGATCCTGCAGTCGGAAACCCGTGTGACCCATACCATAGACCCCTTGGGTGGTTCCTTTTTTGTAGAGTCCCTAACCAATCAGCTTGAAGAAAAAATTGAAGCTTTGCTTGAACATATTGACGAGATGGGCGGTATTGTCAAGGCAGTGGAAACCGGTTGGATACACAAGGAGATCTCCGACTCGGCCTATGAATACCAGAAGGGTGTAGAAAACGGAAGAATCCCAATCATAAATAAAAATTTCCACCGGATGGAAGACGAAGAACTCCCCATCGAGCTCTTTGAAGTACCGGAGACGCTCAAGATACAAAGGGAAAAGCTTGCAAGGATCAAGGAAGAGCGAGATGGTTTCCGGGCACAGCGGGCATTGGATGACATCAACCGTTGCTGTGATGAAGGGAAAAACCTGATGGATGTAATCGTGGAATCCGTCAAGAGCCGGATAACAGAAGGGGAGATATCGCACACCCTCAAGGAGCATTACGGCACCTGGAACGCGCCCCTTTTCTGATGGAGGTAGAAATGAAAAGAAGTACCAGGATTTTGATCACCCGTCTGGGTATGGACGCCCATTGGAGGGGAAGTATTGTGGTGGCGCGTGCCCTGCGCGACGCTGGAATGGAAGTGGTCTATATAGGGAATCAAATGCCCGAGAACATCGTCGAAACAGCCCTGCAGGAAGATGTTGACATAATAGGCCTGAGCACGCTTTCCGGAAACCATATGGAATTGGCACCCGAGGTGGTGAAGCTCCTCAAGGAAAAGGGCATGGGGGATACCCCCGTTATACTTGGCGGCACCGTACCTCCTGCCGATATCTCCAAACTCAAAGAGGCGGGTCTCAGGGAAATCTTTGGCCCCGGAACGCCTTTGGAAGAGATCATCGAGTCCATCTCCAGATTGTAGATGACCTAACGGTATGTCGGTCACCGAAGAGATTCGTGTGGTTTGAAAGGAGTGATGCATATGAATATTGGAAGTCTACTGACCAGGCAGGCGCGTTATCAGCCGGAGAAACTGGCTCTTGTCTTTGAAGAAAACCGGCTTACCTATCGCGAATACAATCAGAACATAAATCGCGTGGCAAATGCCATGCTGGATATGGGAATCAAGAAGGGAGACAAGATAGCCACGCTCCTTCCA
Organism: Desulfobacteraceae bacterium; assembly: GCA_030589715.1. Lineage (GTDB taxonomy): Bacteria > Desulfobacterota > DSM-4660 > Desulfatiglandales > Desulfatiglandaceae > JABMQV01. The sequence goes on from JAUUVE010000414.1 coordinate 1,507, forward strand.
AATTGTATGGAATTGCTCGAGATCTACTGGGCCATAGGCAAGATCGGAGCAGTTGTGGTACCTCTCAGCACACTTCTTCTGGGAAAGGGGCTCAAGTCGCTTCTGGTGGATTCTGATGCGGGTATGGTTATCACCTACTCAGGGTTTGTTGACACGCTGGATGAGATCCGGCAGGACCTTACCGCTATCTCCCCTGACAGGTTTATCCTGATTGATGGCCCGCAAAGAGCGGGGTATCAGGATTATCATGCCCTGAAGGCAACCGCCGGCGATCTTGACCCCCAGGGCATTGAGATCACGGATGAAGATTTCTTTAACATCATATACAGCAGCGGGACCACCGGCCAGCCAAAGGGCATTATTCACACCCATTACATACGGACCATGTACTGTACGCTCCTTGCCTCTGCATTTCGTATGACTCCAGAGAGCATTTTTATACACACCGGTTCCATCGTCTTTAACGGTGCCTTTGTTACCCTTATGCCTTCCATTTTTCTTGGGGCAACATTTATCCTTCATCGTCAGTTTGATGTGGAGGCCTTTATCGAGACGGTGCAAAAAGAAAAGGTCACGCACGTTATCATGGTTCCAGCTCAAATCATTGCTATCTTGCACTCAAAGAAGTTTTCAGCCGAGGCCCTCTCAACACTGGAAATGATATGTAATGTGGGAGCGCCCTTGCACTTAGAACATAAGGAGGAGTTAAACAAACACTTACCCGACAGGTTCTATGAGCTTTATGGCCTGACCGAGGGCTTTCTCACCATTCTTGACAAGAACGACTATAAGGCCAAACCGGGCTCTGTCGGGGTTCCACCGGCCTTCTCAGAGATGCGCATTGAGGATGACGGCAGAAAAGAGGTCCCGGCCGGTGAGGTGGGCGAGATCGTTGGACGCGCACCTCTCCTGATGCCCGGATATTACAAGCGTCCCGATCTTACCAAAGAGGCACTCATAGACGGGCGGCTCTATACAGGAGAGATGGGGTATGTGGATGAAGACGGGTTTCTCTACCTGGTGGACCGGAAGAAGGACATGATCATCTCAGGGGGCGTAAACGTATATCCCAGGGATATTGAAGAGGTTATCGTCCAGCAGCCGGCGGTCCGCGAGGCGGCAGTATATGGAATCCCCAGTGAGAAGTGGGGAGAGAGCCCGGTTGCCGCTGTCACATTGGCTGAACCGGGTGGCATCACCGAGGACGAACTCAAGGA
>JAUUVE010000333.1 GCA_030589715.1 Desulfobacteraceae bacterium
TATCACCGGGGTTCATGACCAGATCGACCCCCCTTAATACCTCAATAAAGCTCCCGTGGTGAGCAAAAGATTTGTGGATATCTTGGAGACTCAGCATCTCTCCCCGCCATTTTCATTCATACCTTATTGCCTCCACCGGGTCCAACCTCGATCCATACCAAGAGGGGTATAAGGTTGCAATGAAGGAAATGAACACTGCTGCTAAGGCAACGAGCCAGACATCTATAAATTCGACTCGTACCGGGAGCGTTGAAATATAATAGACATCCGCCGGCAGGCTGATAAATTTGTATTTTGCAAGTAGATGACAAATCCCTAATCCCGACGCAAGCCCTGCCATTGTCCCTATCAGTCCCACCAACAAACCCTGGAGCATAAAGATCGACATGATGCTCTTTGCTGAGGCCCCCATGGCCCTTAAGATGGCAATGTCCCTTGTCTTTTCCATAACCACCATGACCAAGGTGCTGATAATATTCAAGGCCCCGACCAGCACAATCATAGTCAAGATGACAAACATGGTGACCTTTTCCAGCTTGAGTGCAGAAAAGAGGCTCCTGTTCATAACCTTCCAATCCTTGGTCCAGTACGGATAGCCCAGATCTGCCTGAATCTGCTTGGCGATCTTGTCTGATTCGTATATATCTTCTACCCTGATTTCCAGGCCTGTCACACGGTCTCCCAGGGCCAGGAAATCTTGGGCCACTTTGAGGGAGACAAAGACCATAGAGGCATCATATTCATACATTCCGGAATCAAATATCCCGGTAACCCTAAACCTTCGGGTGTTTGGCGATCTTCCTAGAGGAGTCAGCTTCCCCTCAGGAGAAAGCAAGGCCACAATATCCCCAGGCCCGCCCCCTATCTGCCTTGAAAGTTCACGGCCAATGATAATCGGCGGAAATCCCCCTGCATCTTCCTCAAGGGAGGCCAGAGAGCCTTCTTTTATCATCTCATCAAAACTCACCACTCTGGCCGCGTTTCTTGGGTCAACCCCTCTCAAGAGTGCCCCCGAGACATTCCCTGAATTATTGACCATAACCTGGGCATATATGAAGGGAGTTGAGGCCACCACGCCATCTAATTTATCTACCCTTTCAGCAATCTTTCCGTAATCGCCAAAGGCACCTCCATACTTCAATACCAGGATATGCGAGTTGACCCCCAATATCTTGGACATCAAGTCAGCCCTAAAGCCGTTCATCACGGAGAGGACCACCACAAGGGCCATAACACCTACCATTACCCCCAGGACTGAAATCACCGTAATCACAGATATAAAGCCCAGTTTTCTCTTGGCCCTTAGGTATCTCAATGATAGGAATAGCTCGAACATGCGCACGCGCGCTCCAGTCTCCAGAATCAGATCCCCGTCCCGGACCTGTCTGTTACAGAAAAGAATCAAGGCTCCGGTACATCCTGACGGGCGGATGGCCTATCTGTCTTCATATTCCTCGGATGCCCCATCCCTTGGACCGGTCTCTAACGACCTCATATGCGGAAAGAGGATGACGTCCCTGATGGATAGGGAGTCGCTCAGCAGCATTACGACCCTGTCAATCCCTATGCCTTCCCCTGCGGTAGGTGGCATCCCATACTCCAAGGCCCTCAAATAATCCTCATCCATAAAGAGGGCCTCATGGTCCCCTGCCTCTCGAAGAGCAACCTGGTTTTGGAATCTCTCTCTTTGATCTACGGGATCATTCAATTCAGTGAATGCGTTTGCTATCTCCCGGCCCCCAATAAAAAGCTCAAAACGATCGGTGAGGTCCGGATTTTGATCGTTTCGGCGGGAAAGGGGTGACACCTCGATCGGGTAGCCGATGATAAAGGTAGGCCTGATTAATTGGGGCTCAACCAGATGGTCAAAGAGCTTTGTTAGTATTGTCCCATGGCCGTCCCTTGGCGTTAGATTGACCTGGGATTCCATTGCCACTTCCGCGGCGTACTCCTTGCTGCGGAATGCCTTCTCATTGATCCCCCCCATATCCCTTAGGGCATCGAACAGGGAGATCCTGGGCCAAGGGGCCTCAAAATCGATGGCCTTGCCTTGGTATTCAATGACCATGAGGCCAAAAATCTCCTTTAGGAGATGAGCAAATAGCTCTTCAGTCAGGACCATCAGATCCTCATACGTAGCATAGGCCATATAGAATTCCAGCATGGTGAATTCTGGATTATGTTTTATGGAAATACCTTCATTCCTGAAATTCCGGTTTATTTCAAAGACCCTTTCAAGACCTCCCACCACAAGCCGCTTGAGGTAAAGTTCAGGGGCTACCCTCAGATAGAGGTCCATTCCCAAGGCGTTATGAAAGGTTTTGAAGGGCCTGGCCGTCGCACCCCCTGGTATGGGCTGCATCATGGGAGTCTCCACCTCTAGAAAACCTTTTTCCACAAAAAATTCCCTAATGGACTGGATAATCTTACTCCTCAGCACAAACACCTCTTTTACATGATCATTCATGATCAGGTCCAGGTACCGCTGACGATATCTCGTTTCCACGTCTGTGAGCCCGTGCCACTTCTCAGGCAGTGGTCTCAGCGATTTACCTAGAAAAACGAGTTCTTCTGTCAGGATGGTCAATTCGCCGGTTCTGGTGCGGAAAAGGTGGCCCTTTATACCGATATGGTCTCCTATGTCCATTAGCTTGAAGATGTTGAATTCTTCGTTGCTGACCCTGTCTTTCCTGATATAGGCCTGGATGCGCCCTGTCCTATCCCTGATATGAATAAATGATGCCTTTCCGAAGTCGCGGCGAGAAATTATCCTCCCCGCAAAGGCGTATGGGCCGCTCTCCTGCTCCAGGGTCTCTCCGTCCATATGACCAAACCGTTCTATTGCCTCGGATATTGCAATGTCGGGGTGATAGCCAGAAGGGTAGAGATCGACCCCCATGGTCTCTAGTTTCTTGGCCTTGTTGATCCTATCTTTGATAAGTGAGCTTACCTTATCCATATTCATCAACCACCCATGCCCTAGAATTATCCCTTTGGGGATATGTTTGTGACAAGTTAAACACGGTTTTTTAATCCAATTGATATCCATAGTCAAGGTGAAAGAAATGTTCAAAATTCTCAAAGGCTTAACCACCTTGCGCCTGCCATGACCCTCAGATGGGCCCCCCTCAGTTTAACATTTCCGATTTTCGTGCCCCCACACAGATAACTGATCCATCTTTGCCATTTACTCATTATCCCATAAGGGCATCGATCTCTCAATTGAGTTTTCGCTCAATTATGGTATTATTCTTTTGAAAAAAGGGATCATTTGTGGTAAAGAAATCCTCTTGATTTCTGGTTTAGTTTCCCAAGTGAGCCGAACACATAACAAAAACGGAAGGGGGTAATCATGGCAGAGTTATTATGGAGACCTTCAGAAGAGCGCATAAAAAATACCAATATGTACCGATTCATGCATTTCGTCAATGAAAGGTACGGCA
>JAUUVE010000353.1 GCA_030589715.1 Desulfobacteraceae bacterium
CCCCATGGCCGCCTCCTTGGAACCAAATTCTATCACCATCTCGCCATTTTCATAGTGAGATCTCCTGGGGCATTGATCATGAATGGTCTTACCATAGGCAAAGAGCGGCCTCCCCAATTCGTCCAGTTCAGGTAGCTTGCCCAAGAGCAAGAAGTTGACTATTGTTCCCACAAAATTGATGGGGTTGGGTGGGCAGCCGGGTATATTTACTGTTTTGATTCCAAGGGCATCGCCAACGCCCTTGTATCCCCCCTGGTTCGGCGCTGCTGCCTGTATCCCGCCATAGGCAGAACAGGTACCCAGGCAGATCACCGCAAGGGCCTTGGGGCATACATCCTGGGCAATTTGGAGGAATGTACGGCCCGCGATTTTTCCGTAAGCACCGTTGTATTTTGTTCCAACGGCCCCTTCCACCACGCAAATGAACTTTCCGTTGTACTTCTTGACCGCCATATGGAGGACATCCTCTGCCGCACGACCGGATGGAGCCATTATGGTCTCGTGGTACTCAATGTCCAGAATCTCCAGGACCAGCTCATCGATCCAGGGATACATGGACCTGAGTGCAGCCTCTGTGCACCCGGTACATTCCGCAAGGTGCAGCCAGACAACCGGCGGCCTCTGCTTTGGGGCGGCAAACACCTCAGCTACCTTGGGAATAAATGAGGAAGACAGCCCTATGGTAGCGGTAAGGACCCCGCAGTACTTCATAAAGTCCCTTCGTGAGATTCCCTTTTCTGCCAATCTTTCGTAAAACCGGTTTTCCTCTTTCATTCGGCACCTCCTGATGCTGGTTAATAGGGCTTGCAACAAACCGCATCTTGTCTACGCGGCAGGGCTATTATCCCGTGCAAGAATTCACTCCACCCCCTTCCCATCTAAGCTTATTAAATAGTTGAGGATTGCAAAGGGCCCGCCAAGAAAAATGAATCGTGTTCATTTTTACTAAATGTAGGCGAAAGGGTTTGTCAAGAGATATTATGGAAAAATGTGGACATTATTCACTAAATATACCACTTTGTGGTACAAAAATGCTAAAATAGGTATTTTTCTCTATTATTCGGGAGGTCAAACCAGCCATAAAAAAAGTAGGGACAATGCCCTACTTTTATCTTGATATGGCAAGTTCTAAGAGAAAGGATCAATTACTGTAAGACATCGGCCGACGTGTACCCCATTCGGATGGCATATTTTGTCAACTCCGCAGTCCGGTGGATACCCAATTTTTTCTTTAGATTTGCCCGATGATGCTCTACGGTTCTGACGCTTATGAATAGCAGTTCAGCGATCTCTCGACTCGATTTCCCTTCGGATACAAGCTTCAATACCTCCCTTTCCCTTAGGGTCAGCCGATCAAAGGGGGGGCTGAAATCACCCACCCGCCTTTGCACCAACCCTTCCGACATTTCATTGGAAAGACCCTGCGACACATATATTTCTCCCTCCCTAATCCTTTGGATGGCGGAGAAAAGTTCCCTGTCCGAGTCCTCCTTCAGCAGGTAACCATCTGCGCCGGCATGCAGGGAGTGATGCAGATACTCCGGATTATTGTACATGGTCAGGATCAATACCTTCACATGGGGACAGACCACCTTGGCCTCACGGGTGGCCTCAATCCCCCTAAGATTGGGCATTGCGATATCCAGGAGCACCATGTCGGGCGGACCCTTTTTCAAAAGGTCGAGGAGCTCAAGGCCGTCACTCACCTCTCCAACGATCTTGAGGTCATCCTTTTCTTCGATTATCTTCCTTATGCCCTGCCGAAACAAGGGGTGATCATCTGCCAGAACAATACGATAAACATCCATTCTCATCCCCCGCTACTCCGTTATCGGGACCGAAAAAGTCAGCCTTGTTCCTTTGCCCTTCCTGCTCCATATATCCATGCTCCCTCCTAAGAGTCTAACCCGTTCTTCCATGGCTGTCAAACCCAAACCCCTTTTGGTTGACTTGCCTTTCTTGCCCTTCTTTACCTCAAAGCCATTACCATCATCTTCTACAGCAAGGGTGAGGGTATCCTTGAACTCCTTTACCACAATCGAGATAAGGGAGGCTTGGGCATGTTTCACAACGTTTGTAAGTGCCTCTTGAAAGATCCTGTATATGTTAATTTGCGCCTCAAGTGAGAAGAGATGGTTTACCTCTCCTATTTCAGTCTTGGTCTCGATGCTGACATGTTTCGTAAGATCCTCCAACAACAGACTAAGTGCTGCGGAGAGGCCCAAGTCTTCAATATTTGAAGGGGTCAGGCCGTGGGATAGGCGACGTACCTTACCGATTATCTGATCCACGTATTGTCTTAGCTCTTCGCAATCTTCCCTTAGCTCTGGCCGGTCTTCCGGCAGCTTCCTGTCAACGCCACTCAGCTTCAACTTCAATACGGTAAGGGCCTGTCCCAATTCATCGTGAAGCTCCAGGGATATCCGCCTTCGTTCCCTTTCCTGGGTCTCCATAAGATGGGAGGAGAGTTGTCGGAGCCTCTTTTCCGATTCCAAGAGGTCCTTTTCCATCTCCCTTCTCTGAAGGGCGATCTCAATAGCCGCCTCGATCTGGGCATCGTTGAAGGGTTTTAGGATGTACCCTGAAGGCTCAAGACGCTTTGCCCTTTCTAAAAACCCCTTATTCAAAAAATCGGTCATGAATACGACGGAGATATCGATTTCGGACATAATCTTTTCTGCGGCCGCGATGCCGTCAAGCTCTCCGGGCAGGACTATATCCATCAGGATTAACTCTGGCCTCAAGTCCAGGGCCATTTCCATTGCCTGTTCACCTGAATAGGCCACTCCAACTACCTCATAACCCATGGACATAAGAAGCTCCTCTAGGTTCATTGCTAAGACAATCTCGTCTTTAACAACCATTATTCCGTGCATGCCCCGGCCCCTCTATGTTATCTCCAAGGAAAGCTTCTTACCATTCTAATATTTTACCTCATTTGGGCCAATGGCTCAATTCTTATTCCATGCGCTAACGAATGTAAGACCTTATGAGAGACACCAGTGACATATGGCGTCTGGCCGGGACACTTTTTTGATTTATTGATGAAACGGGTTGAGGAAGCGATTCTGAGATGTTAAATGTGAAATGGTTTTTATCAAAAAGCGGTCATAAAGGTGGAAAATGGATGATGCCAGGGACATATCCCAAAACCTGTTATCGGCCCTTTGGGACAAAAAAGAAACACCCCAGTACGGGGATCAGATACGGCTAATCCAGTTCTATCTGGGCCTGTTGAAGTAAG
>JAUUVE010000130.1 GCA_030589715.1 Desulfobacteraceae bacterium
CCCCGGGATGTTCGCTCAACTGGCCACTGCCTATGGCGCAAAATGGGACATTTCCATGGACAAGATCAAGGATGCCATAGCCCATGTCTCTGCAAAGAGCCATGCAAACGGGGCACTTAACCCCAAGGCCCATCTGCGTAAGGTCATTACCGAAGAACAGATAAAGGCCGCCCCCATGATCGCTTATCCCCTGGGACTCTTTGATTGCTGCGGGGTAAGCGACGGGGCCGCATGCGCCATTATCTCCACCCCGGAGATAGCAGAGAGCCTGAAAAAGAACCAGGATATCGTCAAGGTGAAGGCCTTACAGATCTCGGACAGTTCTGGTGAGGAGGCCATGTATTCAAACTGGGACGGATCCCACTTCGTTACAACACGGAAGGCAGCCACAAAGGCCTATGAAGAGGCGGGTATCAAGGATCCGAGAGAAGAGATCAACATGATGGAGGTCCACGATTGTTTCTCAATTACGGAGATGGTTACGATGGAAGACCTCCATATCTCGCCCAAAGGGGGGAGCTATGATGATATTATGAACGGGTTCTATGATCTGGACGGACAAGTACCCTGCCAGGTGGATGGAGGGCTCAAGTGCTATGGTCACCCCATAGGCGCGTCGGGATTGCGGATGATCTACGCCATGTATGAGCAGATCCTGGATAGGGTCCCTGAGGAGAGAAAGGTAAAGAACGCCCGGGTAGGGTTGACACACAACCTGGGCGGCACACCGTGGATGAATGTGGCCGCCATCTCAATAATAGGAAAAGACTAAAGGAGACGGAGTTCACCTAGCTCGAAAAAGGAGAAGCATAAAATGGACTTTAGATTTACTCCTGAGCAAGAGGCATTCAGAGAAGAATTCATCTCATGGCTGGAGGAGAACCTCCCGGATGATTGGGACCCCTCGCGGTACCGGAACTACGATTCATCAGAGGAATTGGCCCGGGCACACAAGGATCTTCAAAGGCGCCTCTTTGAGGCAGGATATGCGGGGCTCCACTATCCAAAAGAATATGATGGACAGGGCAGAACCTTGATGGAGGAGGTCATTGTCCTGCAGACCATCACCTCCACCTGCGCTGAATTGAGGATGCCAGGTGTCATCACCTTTGGCATGGCCGCCCCCGTCATCCTGATCTGTGGAAGCGAAGAGCAAAAACGGGAGTTCCTTCCAAAGACCCTGGACGGGACGCACATCTGGTGTCAGGGATTCAGTGAGCCCAATGCGGGCTCCGATGTGGCCAATGTTTCCACCCGGGCCGTCAAGAAAAACGGGCACTATATCGTCAACGGACAGAAGACCTGGACCAGCTTTGCTCATATAGCCGACTACTGCATCCTGCTGGTGCGAACGGATCCCGATGCGAAAAAACACAAGGGGTTGAGTTATCTCCTTATGGACATGAAATTGCCCGGGATTGAGGTAAGGCCCATAACCCAGATAACGGGAGAGCAGGAATTTAACGAACTCTACATGGAGGATGTTCGAGTGCCCGCTGCAATGCTGCTGGGAAAGGAAGGTGATGGCTGGCGAATTGCCATTACCACCTTGATGTTCGAGCGCGTCATTGGAGACGTAACCATGGCCGCTGTATATCAGCGAAACATCGAGAGGATGATACAGATGGCCAGCCAGAGCAAGCGGTCCGGTAAGGCGGTAATCGAAGATCCTATCTTTCGGCAACAGCTTGCCCAGGCGTACATTGAGGTAATGGTATTGAAGTACCATGGCCTGCGAAACCTCAGCCAGCAACTACAGGGCGACATCCCGGGCCCCGAGGGGTCCATAGGCAAACTCCTGTGGAGCGAGCCCAATCAGAGGATCACGGAGGCAGCCCTTGGGATGCAGGGCCCCGGTAGTCAGATCATGGGCGGCTCCCCCTGGTCTGTTCAGGATGGATTTTGGCAGTTCAGTTTTTTGAGGTCTAAGGGTAGCACTATTGAGGCCGGAACCTCGGAGATTCAAAGGAATATTATTGGAGAGCGTGTCCTGGGCCTCCCAAAGGATATAAGCCGGGCTGTGAGGATACAGTAGAGGAGGTGACGCCATGGATATCAGATTGAACGAAGATCAGATCGAGATCGCCAGGCAGGCGCGCAGGTTTTGTGAAAATGAATCTCCAATGGAATACGTACGAGCCATGTTCGAGGACGAGCGCGGCTTCACAGACGATGTGTGGCGCAAGATGGTCGATATGGGTTGGACAGCATTGCGCATCCCGGAAGCATATGGCGGTCTGGACATGGATCTAATGGACCTGGCCGTGATCCTTGAGGAGATGGGCCGGGCCATGGTCCCGGGCCCATTCTTCTCTAATGTCTTGCTGGCTGCCGAAGCCGTCATGGAGGCAGGAACCGAGCCGCAGAAAGAGAGGTATCTTTCGCGAATCGCTACGGGTGAGACCATCGGCACCCTGGCCCTTCATGAAAGCGATGGGGGCGCAGACCCGGGGTATGTTCAAATGGGAGCGCGGCCGGTCGGCAACGGTTTTGTCCTGAACGGGACAAAACTTTTTGTGCCGGATGCCCATGTGGCGGATTTTCTTGTCTGCGCGGCCCGAACCGAATCGGGAGAAGATCCAGCCGAGGGGATTACCCTTTTTCTGGTGGACCCAAAGGCGGAAGGGGTGTCTGTATCGCTTCTACCTACCATGGACGGGACCCGTAAGCTCTGTGCGGTGGAATTCAAAGATGCGGACGTGAGTGCAGATGGGGTTTTGGGAGAACCTAACAAAGGATGGAAGCCTTTGAGCCGGGTCTTGCGGCGGGCCCAGGTGGGGCTTTGCGCTGAATGCATAGGTGGTGCCCAGCGGGCAATGGAAATAGCCACGGAATACGCCAAGGTCCGCGTCCAGTTTGACCAGCCCATAGGGACATTCCAGGCGGTTAAGCACAGGTGCGCCCAGATATACGTTGAGGTGGAAAGCGCCCGTTCAATCCTCTATTGGGCCGCTTGGGCCCAGGACCATGGCGATATTGAGGAGGCAGCGTTAGCAGCATCGGTGGCCAAGGCCTATTGCTCGGAGGTATACAGAAACGCCACGGCCAGCGCCATCCAGGTTCTGGGAGGAACCGGGTTTTCGTGGGAGCACGACATCCACCTGTACCTGAAACGGGCCCAGGCCAATGAGGTGGCCCTGGGGGACCCTGCCTATCATCGCGAACAGGTGGCGCAACTTATTGCGGGGTAGTTGAGTGCGGGCACTGGGTTTTTCTCATGAGCCTGCCGTAGTGGAGGAGTTTGGATGAAGTTTAGCACCATAAGATTTGAAGAACCGGAGGCCGAAATCGGCCTGATTACACTCAATCGCCCCGATCGTCTCAATGCCCTGAATCTGGATATGCTTGACGATCTCCACACCCTCTTTGAGCAGCTTCGTGGGATGGAGAAGGTGAGGGTGCTTATTATCACAGGGGAGGGCCGGGGATTTTGCTCGGGCGCGGACATAAAGGATTCGCGTGTTCGAAGAGATGCCTCAACCCTCTTTTCAAATGCGGCAACCCATCTCGTGGCCATCCAGAAGAAATACTCCGACCGGATCCTGGAGATGCGGCGACTGCCCCAGCCGATAATCGCAGCGGTAAATGGCCCGGCCGCCGGAGGCGGGATGTGTATAGCCCTTGCCTCGGACGTGATCCTGGCAAGCCCACAGGCTACCTTTATTGCATCCTTTATCACCATTGGCCTCTCGGGTGGTGAACTGGGAACCAGTTACTTCTTGCCCAGGGTCGTGGGAAGGGCCAGGGCCGCAGAGATTCTGTTGACCGGACGTACCGTGGACGCCAGGGAGGCGGAGAGGATCGGGCTTGTTAGCCGCCTGGTGGAAGTGGATGACCTGATGGATGTGGCAATGGAAATGGCCCGCACGATGCTCAATAAGAGCCCCATGGGACTTCGCCTGACAAAAGAGGTCCTTAATCAAAACATGAATGCCCCCTCGCTGGAGGCCGCCATAGAACTTGAGAATCGCAACCAGAGTATCTGTTGTTGCACTCCTGAATTTATGGAAGCCGTGGTATCATTCAGCGATCGGGGAAAAAAATGACTCAACCGTTGCCTTCCTGTTTCTCCTGAGCGAGGGATTTGGTCCAAAATTCAAACCCTTTCCTTCCTGCCGGGCCGTTAGGGGTCGGTGGAAGGGCAAGGGTTTTTACTTGTGCAGTGCCGCTACCATTTCGTCGGTCCGTCTCAGACGTTCAGAGAGGGTCCGGATAAAGACGAGCAAGAGTCTATTGACAACGGTTGGATCACTCGATATCAGCTTATCGAAGGTGGTCTTTGTAAGCATGAGGAGACGGGCAGGTGACTTGACCCTGGCCGTTGCCGAGCGTTTTTGATTGTCGAAAAGGGACATCTCTCCGAAAAATTCCCCCTGCTTGAGCGTGGCAAGTATGACGTCATTCCCACCCGGGTCCCGTCTCAATATTTCCACCTCACCGCTGATGATCACGTACATGACGTGCCCAACGATTGAGCCTTCATTAAAAAGCACGCGGCCAGATGGAAATTCGTCTACCAGGGCGGCCTTGAGGATGCGATTCAGTTCGTCATCTGATATTCCTTCGAAAAGAGGGATGTTTGCTGTTTCGACCGAAAGCTCAGGCATCAGAACCTCCTTGATGTAGCTGTTGCTACCCTGGGACCGCACTTTGCCCGTCATGATCGCCGGGTAGGCGTTGATTGGCGTACGCTTTGGCCTGTCTCCCTGAGAAATCTGACACTAAAGAGGCTGCCACCGGAAGAGAGACATTCGGATTTTCCTGTGATAAATGGGCATTGGGTGATTATGCCCGGGCATGTGTCGCTATCCTTGGGAATATGCCTGCAGCGTGTACTATCAAAATCGATTGAGAAGCCATATCTCTCGGAAAAGGTCTTGATTCTAAGCAAATCAGCACCTGACCCTCCTGCGTTAAATTCATAGGGTCTCTTGGAGGAGTAGAGGTTTGTATCCTGGGTATGAAAAAATCCCCCGAAGATCATTTTCTGGTTTTCAGGGGTGATCCCCACACCATAATCACGGAAGTCTATCCATATCTCATTGTCTGAGGATCTTGCACTGATCTCTATCTCTCCCTCATCAGGTGTGTTCTCGATCGCGTTTCTTAACAAGCCACGGAATACCTTTGTAAGGATATTTCTGTCCATAGCGAGGACTATTCCCTTCTCAAAGCCCCTGATAATTTCAAGATCCCTTCCCCGCATGGAGGTTGCCGCTTCATTGCATATATCATCCAATAGCTCATCGAGCGGGATATCCTCCACGCGGATTTCTTCAAGGCTAAAGAGGGATTCTATGCGGTTGGAAATGAGTTCTAGAATTTCTGAGTTCTTCTCATGGTCTTCTTCTCTGAATTCTTCCACAAAACTTGCAGCATCACTGATAATATCGATTATCCTCTCCTTTTCATCCACTGATCTTTGATTGAGGATGTCATCAATCTTGAACTGAAGTTCCAGCAATCGCTCCAGATTACGCTGACCTCTCTTGATGGTCTTATCCAGTCCCGGCAGATTAGCTTTCCGGAGTTCTCTTGAGACTCTTGCAAGTACACCCGAGATCAGGGCCAGTGGAGTCTTTAGCTCATGGGACAAGTGATTAATAACCCTTTCCTTGGCCTTGTCCAAGACCTTGAGCTCTTCGTAAGTCTCCTCCAACTCCTCATGAATCGTGGCATTTTCTATGGCACCACCTGTTTGTGCTGCAAGAATCTCAAGGATCCTCAAGTCCCTTGAGGTAAATTCCCCTGTCGTCTTATTGATGACCTCTATGACCCCCAAGATCCTTCCCTGGAATTTTATGGGGACACAGATCATGGAGCGGGTGTGAAAACCGCTCTTTTTGTCATAAGAGGGGTTCCACCTGGGATCTTTATAGACATCATTGATTATGAGCGATTCTCCTGTCTGCGCCACATGGCCCCCGATCCCCACACCGAGAGGCAATTTGATTTGTTCTTGAAAGAATTCAGATTTTTCGCCTCTCGATACCTCCCAATAGAGCTCCTCTCCTTCGGGGTCCAAGAGCATGACAGCTGTGACCTGAGTCTTGAGTATCCCCTCTGAAAGGCTCATTACCTTGTGGAGTAAGGGCTTGAGTTTCAGGTTGGAAGAGATAGTCATACTGGCTTGAAACAGGGTGTCAACAATAGAGGCAAACTGGATATCTTCCTCAAGTTCCTCTGCCAAGAACCCCAGGGTGTTTTTCCCAACAGATCCGGAAGGTTCGATAAAAATCAATTTGCCGCTACCAAGCGGGATGGTCTTGGTATGACCGTGATCTTTCAAGAGGCCTCTTAAGGTGCTTTCATCTCCAGACTCTATGACCTCACTTACGGTCTCACCG
>JAUUVE010000039.1 GCA_030589715.1 Desulfobacteraceae bacterium
AAGAGGGGAATACTATAGAGGGTTGAGTCTTTTAGAGAGGATTTCCGAGGCATATCCTGACTATAGTGAGCTGCCCTGGTGGAGTACAAAATAGTATGGACCTTACACCGCTTGGGCGACTACCAGCGTGCTATAGATAAGGGCATGGGTTTGCTCGAGAGATATCCCCGGCACTCCTCCAAGGGGGATCTATTATTACTATTGGGGGACAGCTATTCAGCGTTGGGTGATAGGCCCCAGGCCTTTTATTGGTGGCTCAAGGCCAAGGGAGAACCTCTGGATGATCTTCAAAGGCAGGCAGCACTGGACGAAAAGCTAGGGAAGGTAATAAAGGCCAGCAGGAGTGAGGGAGAGCTTGAAGAGCTTGCAGGATATGCTGAGGGAAGTGATCTTGCACCAGAAATATACTACCGGTTGGCCAGCAGCTATTTAGAGAGGGATGAGCTTGGAAGGGCCCGAAAAGCGGCCATGTCTCTTGTAAAGTCAACCGCGGATCAGTTTTGGGTTTTACTGGGTCGGCAAATGCTGGAGCGGATCAAGGGCGAGATGTCGGTCAAAAGGGGTGTAATAGGCTGTCTTTTGCCCTTAACGGGACCTTTTGCCATCTATGGGGAGGAGGTTCTCGATGGGATCCAGCTTGGAATGGGGATTGGCAGCGAGGCATGGGAGGGTCCTATTAAGGAGTTGGTGATCAAGGACACCAAAGGCAAGCCAGAAGAGACCTTGGCAGGAGTGGAAGAACTGGTCAAAGAGGAAAAGGTCATGGCTATCATCGGTCCACTTTCCAGCAGGAGTGCCGTAGCTGCTGCCAAAAGGGCGCAGGCATTAGGTGTCCCCATGATCGTCCTTACCCAGAAGGAGGGGGTTGTGGAGGAGGGGGATATGGTGTTTCGCAATTTCCTCACACCTTCAAAGGAGGTCAAGGGGCTTCTCGACATTGCCATAGGTGAGATGGGTATAAAGCGATTTGCGATCCTCTATCCGGACAACAACTACGGCCGGTATTTAACCGATCGCTTTTTGGCTGGATTAGATGCTATGGGCGGAAGGGTGACAGCGGTTGAGTCATATGACCCGGGTGATACCGATTTTGCCGATCAGATAAAGAAAATAATGGGTCTTTACTACCCAAGACCCGAATCTTTGGTCAAAAGGCTTGAGGAGGAGAGGACCCCGGAGGCAGAGGAAAGTGAGCTATACCCGGAGGAACCTGAGCCCATAGTAGATTTTGATGCGGTCTTTATACCGGATAACTTCCAGAGAGTGGCCATGATAGCCCCCCAATTGGTCTATCATGATGTCCTGGATGTGATATTGATGGGGACAAGCCTTTGGCAATCACCCCAACTGCTAGAGCTGGCAGGGGATTATGTCCAGGGCGCCATTTTCCCCTCGGGTTTTGTTGGAGACTCCCCAGAGCCTGGTACCAGGGCATTTGCTGAGGGCTATCGAGTGAATTTTGATTCAGACCCTGGGCTCCTGGCGGCCACCGGTTATGATACGATCAGGCTCCTGCTAAAGGTGATGTCAGAGGAAGATATTCGAACCAGAAAGGATCTCCAGGAGGCACTACTCAAACGAGCCGATTTTGAAGGTGTAACGGGGCAAATATCATTTGATCCCCAAGGGGAAGTGTTGAAGAAACCGCTGCTACTTACCATTTCCGGCAATCGAATGATACCTTATCATTAAGGGACCTCTTGAGCTTCACCCTCAACTTCTCTATCCTCTTGTTTTTTCTTCCGGGCAAGTATGGCAACCAGGATTCCGATTTCATACAATACTATCAGAGGGACTGCCATCATGCACTGTGTGATTACGTCGGGGGGGGTCAGGATGGCTGCCAGGGCAAAGGTCAAGAGTATGGCGTACTTGCGTTTTTTTCTCAATAATTTGGGAGTCACAACCCCAATCTTTGCCAAGAAAAAGATCACCACCGGCAGTTCAAAGACGACCCCGAAGGCAAAGAGCAGCTTTATTGAGAAGGAAAGGTACTGCTTCACCGAGGGGAGGGCCTTTACATATTCATTGGCAAACCCGATAAAGAATTTGAAGCCGAAGGGGAAGACGACAAAATAGCCAAAGAGTGCTCCTCCCACAAAAAGGAACGTTGAAGATACAACAAAGGGGATCAGATATTTCTTTTCTTTCCGGTACAGGCCTGGGGCCACAAACAGCCAGATCTGGTAAAAAATGAGAGGGGCCGAGGCCAAGATCCCAGCAATAAATGCCACCTTTAGATAGGCAAAGAACATCTCTGGTAGGTTGGTGAAAATGAGTTGCCCACCCTCTGGCATAACCTCCTTGAGTGGTAAGATCAGCAATTGGAAGAGATGTTCAGAGAAGATGTAGGCGATGACAAAGCCGACACCCACAGTGATGGCACAGACAATAAGCCTCTTACGCAACTCCTCAAGATGACTCACAAAGGGCTGCTTTTCGTCACTGCTCATGGTCGGCCTTCTTGTCGGGTTGTTCTGTTTGGCTCAGCTTTTCCCCATCCTTTTGGGGTTCGCTTTTGCTCTTTTCATAGTCTTCCAGCATCTCGTCGTAGTCCTCGTATTTTTTACCTTCGTCTTCAGTGGTCTTGGGAGGTTCCAGATCAAGGGGTTCATCCAACCCGCTGATGGAATCCACCAGATCCTCTTTCGCCTCCTTTAGTTCCTCACTCATATCCAGGCTTTCCTTGATTTCCTGAGTGGCCTTCCTGAATTCTGCCATGCCTTTGCCAAGGGCCCTGGCCAAGTCGGGCAGTTTGCTCGGACCGATGACAATCAAGGCAATAACCAAAATAATTATCAGCTCTGGCATTCCTATGCCAAACATTTTCTCCTCCTGACCCGGTCAGAGCCGGGCGCTTAGATTGTTAGAATCTACAGCTCAATCATCAAGGCTTTTTCGTCGCAGTCTGGGAACTTTGAACATTTGAGGCAATCGGCCCATATCTTGTGGGGGAGTACCGATTTTTCCACCTCCCTAAACCCAAGCCTTGTGAAAAATTCAGGGATATAGGTAAGGGTAAAGACGCTCTCTAGACCAAGATTGCGCGCCTCGTCAAGACAGGCCTCAACAAGCTGGTAACCCAGCCCTTTGCCCTGGTGGGCCGCGGTTACTGCCAGGGACTTGATCTCGGCCAGGCCCTCCCAGCATATACCCAGTGCAGATACACCTTGAATCGAATTGGTCTGATAGCCGATCTCCAAGACAAAAAAGTCCCTTAGGTGATCGTAGAGTTCACTCAGTGATCTTGGTAATAGCAGGCCTTTATCCGCATAATAATTCAGGATTTTGTGAATGGCCTTAACGTCTCCTATAACAGCTTTTTTGATAGACATGGCAATCGTTTCCTACTTAGGGTTCATCCGCAGGTTCTTACAAATCACCAATTTTTCAATTTATAAACGGTTTTTCATTGTACTGCCTCACTGGTACGGAGGGACGGAGAAACGGAGAAAGCGTATTAATAGCCTCATACAGCTCTCCATAAACAGGGGTCAAGAAATTGCGGATAGCTCCCCTTACTTACGGACCCTGATCACAAGAGCATCTATTCTTTCCTCCCTGGCCAAAAGGTTCTTATAATAGTTGGCCTCTTTTCTTGTCTTGAATGTGCCGTACCTGACCCGGTAATAGGTCTTGCCTTTTATGTGGACCTTATAAGAATAGGCAGGGTAGCCCTGATTAGTCAACCGCTCTATCATCCTGGCTGCCTTGGTTTCACTCTCAAGGGAGGCCAACTGGAGGGCATAAGACCCGCCAGTCTCCGATGCCTTTATCCCTTTATCGTGTCTCTTACCAGGTTTTTTTCGCTCCGCCGAGTTTGAGGCCCTCAGATGATCCTTTTTTGGCACCCTTTTTGTCTTGGCCGCGAGTTCATCGTAGAATGCAAATTTTGGCTCCCTATCCGGTCTCTTTACCTGCTCTAGGACTGAGGTTTCCTTTCTGCTGAGCATATTCTGCAATCTGACGATTTGGGACTTCAGTTCGGTCAGGGCCTCAACACCTTCGGGGAAAACGCCGCGGCCAACCAGAATGCCCAGTACAAATATCCAGGCCAAGAGGAAGAACATCCCCAGGCTCCAAAAAAACATTGAGGTGCGAGAAACTTCAAAGTGATACCTCTTGCCCTTTTTGGGGTTCCTGCTTCTTTGGGGGGGCATACCTCCTGGGCCCTCTTCACATCCTCTGGGGGGCGCTGATGCCAAGAAGTCTCAACCCATTGGTTATGACAGTCCTCACCCCCTCAGCCAGGGTCAGCCGTGCCTGGCTCAATCCCTTCTCAGGGGTAATGATCCTATGCTCGGGGATTTTTGTGCCCAAGTTGAAATACCTGTGAAAGGATGAGGCCAGCGCAGTTAGATAATAGGTGAGACGGTGAGGCTCCAATGTCTTGCAGATCTCCGCCAAAATAGCGGGAAATTCGGCCATGGTTCTTATGAGTACCATTTCCTCATCTAACGAAAGCAGATTGAGGAGCCCGTCAGGTTTTTCTGGTATCGAAATTCCTGCATCCCCAGCCTTCCGGAAAATACTGCATATCCTTGCATGGGCATACTGGACATAATATACCGGGTTATCACTATCCTGTTTTTTCACCAGATCTATGTCAAAATCAAGTTGTGAGTCATGATTCTTTGTGAGGAAGACAAACCGTGCCGCGTCGACACCTACCTCATCCAGTAGTTCTTGGAGTGTGACAAAGTTTCCTGCCCTCTTGGACATCTTTATCTCTTGGCCCCCCTTCCATAGTTTTACGAGCTGAATGAGCATGACAGAGAGCCAGTCCTCGGGGATCCCATGGGATAAGAGTGCGGCCTTCATGCGGGGGATATACCCATGGTGATCGGCCCCCCATATGTCAATGGCCTTGGCAAAGCCCCTATTGTGTTTTTCCAAGTGGTAGGAGATATCAGAAGCAAAATATGTAAACTGACCATCCCTTTTCCTGATGACCCGATCCTTATCATCTCCAAAACCGGCGGTCCTGATCCACAGGGCCCCGTCTTGCTCATAGAGCAGGCCATTTCCCCTGAGTACCTCCAGGGTATTTTCCAGCAGACCAGATGATGAGAGCTCATTTTCACTATACCAGATATCAAAGGCAACCCTGAAACGCTTAAGGTCTTGCCTGATCTCCTCCAACAATATTTCCTTTCCCTTTCTTGTGCATACATGGATGGCCTCTTCCTCAGTCAGTTTTTCCAGGTCGATCTCTTCGGATATGGTCTTGGCCAAACTCAAGACATAATCGCCGTGATATCCATTTTCCGGGAATGGGTATTCAGGATTATTCACTTGTTTGAACCGATTCAAGATGGACTCCCCCAGGATGGTGATCTGTTGGCCTGAATCATTGATATAAAACTCCCGGACCACATCATATCCACAAAAGGAGAGCACCCTGCAGAGGGTATCCCCCAAGGCTGCTCCCCGACCATGTCCGAGATGAAGAGGTCCCGTGGGGTTGGCACTCACAAACTCCACAAGGACCCTTTCCCCACTTCTCACCCTATTTCGGTCATAATCTCCCTTACGGGTGACAATGTCTGATAAGATGCCGTACCATTCCTTGGCGCTTATCAGAAAATTTATAAAGCCAGGGCCTGCTACTTCTGAGTTCTCAAGGAGACCTCTCTCATCTTTTATGTGGTCAATGATGATAGTTGCGATCTCCCTGGGTGACCGGTGTTGGCTTGATGCAAGTGCCAATGGTAGATTGGTGGCAAAGTGCCCATGGGCCGGATTATTGGGGATTTCTATAACAAAATCCGGAAGGGGTGCTTTTTTGAGTACACCCTTTTTAAAGCACTCATCAATGGTGGCCCTTAGCAGAAAATCGAGTCTGGCTTTCATGCAATAAAAACTAACTGATCTTTCTTGATAGATCAAGCACTATATATGGTTAGCCCAAAGGGAATAGGGAGAGAGTGGAAGAGTGTTAGAACTTACCCCGTAGGAGTGAGAATGGGAGCTGCCCTGGTTGACACAGATGATAGGGGGGAGTATGATTATGTCTCTATTCAGGAAGAGCCACGTCATAGTAATCTTAGGGCCGGGGCTCTGTTTTTTATGTAGGTTCTCTCATCTTTCCCTTAGAAGAATGGCGCCAGCTTTTTAGGATGGATGGGGAGAATAAAAATATTTGACTTTGAAGGGTGATGTGTCTAAAGTTACGCGTTTAAATGTCTAGATGTTTGAAATAGAGGATTACAGCTACGAATTACCTCAAGCCTCCATTGCCCAGGTTCCAGCTCCAAGGCGGGACTCCTCCCGGCTGCTTGTGGTGGATCGTCTAAGAAGGTCATTTTCGGATAAGATGTTCTTCGATCTTCCCCAGCTACTGAGGCTCGGGGATCTCTTGGTTGTAAATGACACCAGGGTGGTTCCGGCAAGGCTTCTTGGCCGGAAAGAAAGCGGGGGCAAGGTTGAGATATTGGTGCTTGAACACCCGGATTCAACTGGGGAGGAGTCTCAGACTCGCTGGTGTCTCCTAAGATCAGCCAAGCGACCAAAGAAGGGGGCCATTCTGCTCTTTGGGGCTGGTTTTTCGGGGCGGGTGAGTGAGATAGGTCACGACGGGCTTGTCAGGATTGGATTCAAGGGGGATCGGTCCATCGATTCCCTGATTGAAGAAGAAGGGCAGATACCATTGCCCCCCTACATTAGGCGAGGCAAGGACAGCCCCTTTTCGAGGCTTGACAAGGAGCGGTACCAGACCATCTTTTCCAGGAGGAAAGGGGCAGTGGCAGCGCCTACGGCCGGGCTCCATTTTACAGAAGCCTTGCTCAAGAAGCTGAAGGCCGCAGGAATATCCCTTGTCTCCCTGACCCTCCATGTGGGTTATGGGACTTTCCAACCGGTCCGGGCAACGGATATCAGGAGGCATCGGCTGGGAAAAGAATTTTACTCTATTGACCAGAATACCGCAGAGACCATAAAGGGGCCCAAAGAGAGGGGTGGAAGGGTAATTGCAGTGGGGACCACTGTGGTAAGGGCCTTGGAGACAGCAGCAGGCCCAGAGGGTTACATAAGGGAGGGTGAAGGGGAGACCGACCTGCTGGTTACCCCTGGATTTTCCTTCAAGGTGGTGGACGCACTGATAACGAACTTTCATCTACCAAAGAGCTCGCTTCTTTTCCTGGTCTCGGCCCTTGCGGGTTTGGAATTGATAAAAGAGGCTTATGGGGCGGCCATCGAGAAGGGGTACAGGTTTTACAGCTATGGCGATGCCATGTTGATCTTGTAAATGCTGGGTATTGGGTATCGGGGTATTGGATGTTAGGTACTGGTTAAAGGCTCTTTGGAATTTAGGATTCTCCATAGGTGCCCCACGACTCGGGCAAGGGTGGGGGAAATCGGGACCCCCCACGGAAGTTTTGAGACTCCGGCCTTTATGCCAGTGGGCACACAGGGATCGGTGAAGTCGCTCTCGCCTGAGGATCTGGAGGATGCGGGCGTCAGGATCATCTTGGCCAACACCTATCACCTTTACCTCCGGCCGGGTCATGAGGTCATAGGGCGACTAGGGGGACTTCACAGATTTATGAACTGGTCAAGGCCGATCTTGACCGATAGCGGGGGATTTCAGGTGTACAGCCTGGCGGGGCTAAGGAGGATTTCCAAAGAGGGGGTGACATTTCAGTCCCACCTTGATGGATCGAAACATTTCATTGGCCCTGAAGAGGCCATAGAGATCCAGGAGTCCCTTGGTGCCGATATCATAATGACCCTTGACGAATGTGCGCCGTATCCCTCTGACTATGACTATGTCCTGAACTCTGTTAAGTTGACAACTCTTTGGGCACGCAGGTGTGTTGAGAAAAAGAGGAACAAGGCCCAGACACTCTTTGGGATCATTCAGGGCGGCATGTATAGTGACTTAAGGGAAATGAGCGCCAGAGATCTGACCAAGATGGATTTTGATGGCTATGCCATAGGAGGGCTCTCAGTAGGGGAGGATAGGGAGACCAGAGACCGGGTTATCAAGGAGACGAGGGATTTTCTCCCGGAGGATAAGCCTGTATACCTGATGGGGGTGGGGGCACCGGAGGATCTGGTAGAGGCAGTTATGCTCGGGGTGGATATGTTTGACTGTGTTATGCCGACCCGGAATGCAAGGAATGGCACCCTTTTTGCCTTCACGGGCAGGATGAACATCAAGAACGTCCAATATGTGGATGATGAAAGGCCTGTTGAAAAGGGGTGCCTGTGTTACACTTGCCGCCATTTTTCCAGGGCCTATTTAAGACATCTATTTATGGCGAGAGAACTCTTGGCCTATCGATTGAATACGATCCATAACATTTACTATTATATGCACCTGATGGAAGAAATGCGATGTGCTATTGAGGAGGACAGGTTTGACAGTTACCGTCGGCATTTCTATAAACTTCAGGGAAAGAGCTAGTCATTTATCTACTTAACCCCTATTGAATAGGATAAACTATTAGATGGGGTAAACTTCAGTCCCTTAGCAATGGAATTGTGCTCAAAATGGTCACAATTTATTCCTCTAAGAAAAGCGTTGTAGTCTATAAATTGAGGCATTCAGGCCCCAGTTAAATAAATGCAAAAACGGATTTAACGGGGTAAAGATTGAGGCATCAGGGGATTGGGGAATTAAAGAATTCGATTAGAGAGATTATTTTCAATTCCTTTATTCCTCAATTCGCAATTCCCAAATTCCGGTGTGTCCGGATTAGGGATATTCACATAAACCAACAGGAGGTCTTAAAATGAATTTTTTGGCTTATGCACTGGGAGGTGCTGGTGGGGGCGAAGGCGGCTCGGGTGGCTTTGGCGCCTTCCTACCCTTGATACTAATGTTCGGAATTTTCTATTTCTTGCTCATCAGGCCCCAGCAAAAAAAGGCCAAGGCGCACAAACAGTTGCTTGGCGCCCTAAAAAAGGGAGACCGGGTTGTCAGTTCCGGTGGTCTTCACGGCTTGGTAACCGGCATAACAGATGATGTGGTGACAATGGAGATTGCCCCTAAGGTGAGGGTAAAGGTCACAAGAGGTTCCATTTCCGGAGTAGCTGGCAAGGGTTAGCCCCGAGGTCAAGACAATACCAGATAAATGGGTTTGGCCCATGACCTTATAGCTATTAACTATCATGGAGTAGCAAGTGTTCAAGAGCCTAGGCTGGCGTGCTGCGATCGCTCTTTTAACGGTCTTGATGGCATGGATATATCTGATCCCCTCCCTTACTAGCAACCTCCCCATGTGGTGGTCAAGTCTTCTTCCTAAGGACAAGATTCATCTCGGGCTTGACTTACAGGGGGGAATGCACCTTGTGCTGGAGGTGGAAGCCCAGAAGGCCGTGGAGAGCCACCTGGAGCGGGTTGTGGATGAATTGAAACACGAACTGCGAAGGGATAAGCTCAGATATCTGGAGCTGAAACGGATCGGTACCAAGGGGATTTCCCTCACACTCATGAGGCCGGAGGACAAAGAGGTCTTCTTGGACATGGTGGCAGGAAAATTCTCTGATTTTGAGGTGGAGACAGTATCTGACAGTGAGGGCAGGCCAGCGTTTCACCTGGTTTTGGTTCCCAAGGCAAAGGCCCATATAATGAAGATGGCAGGGGACCAGGCCTTGGAGACCATCAGAAACAGGATAGATCAATTTGGAGTCAGTGAGCCGGATATCAGGCCACAAAAGGATCATAGGATCCTGATCCAGCTGCCCGGGGTGAAAGATCCCAAGAGGGCTATCGCCCTAATAGGCAAGACCGCGCTTTTGGAATTCAAGCTGGTGGATGATGAGCATAGCATTGAAGAGGCCCTCAAGGGAAATATTCCCCCTGGAGAGGAGATCTTGTACCAGATTACCATTGATCCGAAGACCGGTCAGCAAAGGAAGATCCCCTATCTGCTAAAGAAGAGGACCGTTCTTACAGGACAATATCTGACAGATGCCAGGGTCCAGATCGATCAACAGTATAACGAACCTTATGTGTCCCTTTCATTTGACGCAAGGGGGGCAAGGATTTTTGAGCAGATAACAGGGCAGAACATCAAGAAAAGACTTGCCATCGTACTGGACAACAAAGTGAATTCGGCCCCTGTGATACAGGACAAGATCTCAGGAGGGAGGGCGCAGATCACCGGGCGCTACACCATGGATGAGGCCAGGGACCTGGCAATAGTCCTTAGGGCGGGGGCCCTTCCTGCACCTGTCAAGATAATAGAAGAGCGCACGGTGGGGCCCTCTCTTGGAAAGGACTCCATAGAGAAGGGCTTCAAATCCATGCTCATTGGTGGCCTGATAGTGGTTATTTTTATGGTGGTCTATTATGGACTCTCGGGCGCCATCGCTGACCTGGCCCTTTTTTTGAATATCCTTTTTATCATGGCAGGGCTTGCGTTTTTCAGTGCTACCCTGACCCTTCCGGGAATTGCAGGTATCATCCTTACCATCGGTATGGCTGTTGACGCCAATGTCTTGATCTTTGAGCGGATCCGGGAGGAGCGCAGGTTGGGAAAGACGCCCAGGGCCTCTATCGAGGGGGGCTATGGCAAGGCACTTGTGACGATCCTTGATGCCAACGTCACCACTTTGATCGCTGCCCTTGTATTATTTCAGTTCGGGACCGGGCCGGTCAGAGGGTTTGCAGTGACCCTAAGTATCGGCATCGTCGCCAGTCTATTCACGGCCATCTTTGTAACAAGGATTATCTTCGACTATCTTTATGTTCAGCGAAAGATGAAGAGGATCAGTATCTGAGAGATGCGTGTCTTTTGCGTCTAAACGCGCGTTATGTGGGTCCCTCTGCCGGTTCCAACTGGCAATCTATTCGGAGTTGTAGATGGAATTTATCAAGCCTGGAATCGATATTGATTTTGTTGGTAAACGAAAAATAGCATTTTACTTTTCCGCCCTCTTGATCATCGGAACTATTTTTCTACTGATATGGAGGGGTGGTCCCAATTACGGTGTTGATTTTTCTGGGGGCGTCTTGGTGCAGGTCAAACTATCACAAAAACGGAGCCCATCTGAGATCAAGAGGGCCCTGACGCCGGTTCGGCTTCATGAGAGCTTTGTCCAGGAATTCGGGGAGGAAGGGCAGTATGAATACCTGATCCGGAGCAGAGAGACGGATGTGCAGCTTGCCGGTCTGAGCGACAAGAGGGAGAAGGCGCTGGTCCTTGAATTTGGAAAAGGGGTGGAAATGAGAAGGGTGGAGATGGGCGGGCCTAAGGTGG
>JAUUVE010000399.1 GCA_030589715.1 Desulfobacteraceae bacterium
AACCGAGCATCGCGGCCATCAACGGCTATGCCCTTGGAGGGGGGCTGGAGATGGCACTTGCATGTACCTTCCGGCTTGCCTCACCAAATGCACGCCTCGGTCTGCCTGAAATCAACCTTGGCCTTATATCGGGATATGGCGGAACGCAGCGATTGACGCGTCTGGTTGGTCAGGCAAAGGCCTTGCAGATGGTCCTGACAGGAAAACCCATCAAGGCAGAGGAGGCCCTGCAACTTGGTCTGGTTTATAAGCTGGTGGAGCAAGAGGAGCTGATGGATGAGTGCCTGAGTTTGGCTGAGCAGCTTTGTAAAAAAAGCCCTCTTACCATCTCCTTGGCCATGGAAGCCGTGCTCAGGGGACGGGACGTGCCGCTAAGGGAAGGCCTGGTCCTGGAGGCCGATCTTGGAACCATAGCATACAATACCGAGGACGGCCGGGAGGGTTTGGCGGCCTTTGTGGAAAAGAGAGAGCCAAAATTTAAGGGGAGATGAGTTCTGATCATGAAATTGACAGGCCTGGACGGGAAAACTGCCTTGGTTACAGGGGCCAGCAAAGGCATCGGGAAGTCCATTGCAGGGGTTTTATCGGAGAGTGGGGTGCGGGTAGTATGCTGTGCCAGAAACGAGAGCATCTTGATCGAGGCATGTTCCGAGATAGAAAAAGGTGGTGGGACGGCTCTGCCGGTGAGGGCGGATGTGTCTTCCCCTTTGGACCGAAGGCAACTGATCGAGCGGGCCATTTCTGAGTTCGGGGGAATCGACTTCCTGATCAACAATGCCGGGATACACATGGAGAAGGAGGCGATGGAACTGAGCGATGAGGAACTGCTTCAGGCCATGGAGGTCAACTTTTTCCCCATGTTTTCCCTATCCAGGGACGTTGCCAGGCAGATGATTTCCAGGGGGGGCGGTAAGATCATCAATATCGGCTCTTATTGGGGTCAACTCGGGGTTCCCAGGCAAGTCGCCTATTGTGTGTCAAAAGGGGCGGTTGAGGCCATGACAAGATGCCTTGCAGTGGAATGGGCCAGACACAATATACAGGTCAACACAGTGGCTCCCGGGCATATTATGACGGATATCTCAAAGGCCGCCATGGAAAATGAAAAGCTCCGCAATATTATCCTTCGCCGGATACCCGCAAGAAGGGTTGGGGAGCCGGAAGAGGTGGGTTACCTTGTGGCCTTCCTTTGTTCCCAGCAATCCAATTACATTACGGGCCACATATATTATATTGACGGAGGTCAGCTGATCTCCTGGTAGCAGAATGGCGGTTCACTTGAGAGACTTCTTTTTGAAAGGCATAACACTGGGTGAAGATGAAAAACTTGTCCTGGAGACTGTCCAGGACCTCTGCCGGAAAGAGATGGGGCCGAGGGCCGCAGAGGTGGATAAGGAGGAGAGGTTTCCCTGGGAAAACATAGAGAAGATAAATGAGATTGGCCTCAACGGTCTTTTTATTCCCGAGGCCTATGGTGGGAATCCTGTGTCCAAGACGGCCTGGCTGGCGGTACTAAAGGAGCTTTCCAAGGCCTGCCCCTCTACAGCCATTATCTTTGCGACAACGTCCCACTGCTGTTACCCCATCGTGAAATTCGGGACCCATGAACAGAAAGAGAAATTTCTACCCATGTTCCTCGAAGGAGCCCTGGGGGCCATTTCAATGACAGAGAGTCATGCGGGCTCCGATGTGAGAGCCATGAAATCCACGGCAGTAAAAACACCGGACGGGTACCTTATCAACGGAACAAAGACGTTTGTCACTACCGGCGATGCGGCCGACATCTTTAGCATTTTCTTAAAGGTTAAGGAGGATGAGGATACATTGGGCCTGAGTCCTTTTATCATCACCAAGGACATGGCCGGTTTTAGTGTGGGCAAGAAAGAGGAAAAGATGGGGGTTCGGGCATCCAGCACGGCAGGTATAGTTCTGGAGGAATGTCAAGTGCCTGATGATCATCTGATTGGCGCCCCCGGGGAAGGATTCAAGATTCTGCTGGATTATCTAAACGACTCCCGACCTAACATTGCAGCCCAGGCCGTAGGGGTGGCCGAGGCGGCCTTTGAGGCATCGGTTTCCTATGCAAATGAGCGTGTGCAGTTTGGTAAGCGGATTATCGAGCATCAGGGGATTCAATTTATGATTGCCGAGATGGCCACCCAGATTCAGGCGGCATGGCAATCGGTTCTCCATGTTGCGAGACTGATGGATCAAGGCTATGAAGATTTTTCGGCCGAGGCCTCCATGGCCAAGCTCATGGCCTCGGAGGTGGCTGAGAAGGTTGCTTCTGATGCGATTCAAATCCATGGCGGGTATGGCTATTGCCGGGACTACCCCGTGGAGAGAATTTTTCGCGACTCAAAAATTACGCAGATTTATGAGGGGACGAGCCAGATTCAGAAGATCGTCATCGGCAGGCATTTCACTGAAAAAAAATAGAAAGATTAGGAGAAGAGGTCATCATGGCGGATCAAGCAAAGAGCGTTGGGGTTTTAGGGGCCGGCACCATGGGCTCCGGCATAGCGATCGTGTCTGCTCGAGCAGGGTTCAAGACAATCCTTGTTGAAAAAGATCAGGGGATCCTGGATAGAGGTATTGACCTAATAGACCGATTCCTTGCAAAGAGTGTAAAAAAAGGAAAAATGACGGCGGAGCAAAAAGACGAAATTATGGAGGGTAGGCTGATCCAAACTTTGAAATATGAGGACCTGGCCGATTGCGAGTTTGTCATTGAGGCGGTCTTTGAGGATCTGGAGGTTAAAAAACGGGTTTTTTACCAGGTGCACGAGGTTTGCCCTCCCGAGACCATCCTGGCCTCAAACACCTCGACCCT
>JAUUVE010000180.1 GCA_030589715.1 Desulfobacteraceae bacterium
ACCAGGAAGCCATCGCCGGTGCTCTTGGAGAAATCTGATGTGCAATCCTTGAAAATGGGGAATGCAATCCCTTCAAGGGCATTTTTTAGCTGGTAGGTGGCTTCATCCCCAAATAAGTCCATTATTCTGGATGACTCACATATATCGAGCACCATGATTGCCTCAGGAATCTCCCTGCCTCCCCCTGGCTGTTTCAGTATCTCCATCCGTTGGGCCACATCCCTAAATGCCTTATCTGTCATTAGTATCTTGTTAAACAGGGTACGGGCCTGGTGTTTCAAACTCGCTTCCTCACATGCCACTCCCAACTCATACATCTGGGACTTTACCCGGTCATCAGAGCAGGGGAGTGCTGCAAATTTCTGGACATGCATCTCCGCGGAATCAAGATCCTTGGACTTCAGCAGGTGAAGGGCAATCCGGTATCGCGAATCAGTTTCATACTGACCGCCCGATTGGATCACCTCCTCCAGAAAGCCTACGGCCCGATCCGTATCCCTGGCTTCATCCATATACATCTGGGCCAGTTCAAACCGAACCCGATTCAATTCATCTCCTTCAACCTTCCCCCCAGATATCATGCCTTCATAGACCTCAATGCGGCGGCCAGAAAGCTGCCGTCTTAAGGCCTTTACCTTCTTAGGGATATCAGGGTTAACTTTCTCGAAGGTGGCCAAACGGTCAATGAGAATAACGGCATCTTCGATTTTCCCTTCCGCCAGCTCGATGGCAATTGATTTGTCAATCACCTTGGAGAGGGCGACCTGATAGGCCCTGTTCCTGGTATTGATTTTCAACAGTTGCTCGCAGGTTCGGATGGCCTCAGAGCACCTCTTGTTTTTTAGATGATCGCTCACAGCTGCCTTGAGCTTTTGCTCAGCCCCCTGCCGATCCTCGATCAGTGCCTCGTAAAATTGGCGATATCGAACGCGATTCTGTGAATCCAGTGATATGGCCTTTTTGATGCATGTTTCCGCCTGAGAATACTCCATCTGGGCCTGAAAAAGCTTTCCCAGAAATACCTGGAGGTACGGATTGTCAGGTCTTCGTTCAACCTCCTGTCGTAAAAGTGCCAAGGCCTTATCATCTTCATCCGAGAGATGATACATGTGAATCAGGGTAAACAGGAACCGGTCCTTGGCCCTCCCGGTGCTGCGCAAGGCCTCGTAACTTGAGATAATGCTCTGGAGCTGGTTTGATTCAGTGTAGATCTCAAAAAGCGCCCGGTAGGCGGCATCGTTAAGGGGATCCGTATCAACGAGATCAAGCAGGCCTACGGCGGCCTCGTTAAAATGCCGGGGGCAATTTACCGCCATGTCCAAATATTCTTTTGCTGCGGCATCGTAGTCCTTCCTCCGCATATAGATCTTGGCTGAAAGGCTGTACTTTTTGGAAAATAGAGGTCCCAGTACTTTAAGCTGTTTAAAGATCTTTAGGGCATCGTCGTCCCTTCCACGAAGATGGTAGATCTCCCCCAGGCCCTCATGGTGCCTCATATAGCGGGTGCCCAGTCTTTGGGCCTGGAGGGCCAGATCTCCTTGAGGGCTCAAGCCATAAATCATCTCGCACAGGGAAAGGGCTCTGTCATAATCTTGCTTGTTGTAGTAAGCATAGGAAAGATCATTGAGGGCCTTGATATTCCCTGGATCCTGCTTGACTTCCATTTCCCCGTATTGGATGACATTATCCCAGTCCCGCTCTTTATATGCCTTTTTGCGACCATCAGAAAATTTAGACACGTCCATGAACTCCTAAACAGTCAAAGGTACAGATGTTATGATTTCCCCGATACATGAGCACAATTGCCTGGGTATCTACACGTATCCGCCCACCAAAAATGGAGGATTTTAATTACTTTGCCCCAAGAAACTCTCTAGTCATTGAGAGCCTTCTCTTGAAGGAAGAAGGCCTTAATCATACTCGGGGGCTGAGGATATCTTCCTTTGGGTCCTCAGCTCCTCGATTTTGTTCAATGGCCTTTCAAGTTGTCTGACCCGGGTTGTCGTAAGTGCTTCATATTCCTTCTGGGCATCTCCTATCCGCTTGCCCAGCACTTCCAGTTTCTGAAGAAATGTCTGCCATTGCTTCTTGAAGGCACCCAACAATGAGAGAATCTCATTGGAGGTCTGCTCCAGGGCAAAATTGTCCACGGCCTGGCGAATGACCGCCAGTATGGCAAAAAGGGTTATGGGGGAACAGAGGACCACCTTATTCTTGAGGGCATTATCCAGAATGGAGCTATCGTGTCTGTGTATGAAGGCATAGACCGCTTCGTTAGGTATGAACAGTAGAACATAGTCAAGGGTATTTTGC
The DNA here is from genome assembly GCA_030589715.1 of Desulfobacteraceae bacterium. Taxonomy (GTDB): domain Bacteria; phylum Desulfobacterota; class DSM-4660; order Desulfatiglandales; family Desulfatiglandaceae; genus JABMQV01. The sequence continues at coordinate 2,314 of JAUUVE010000180.1, forward strand.
TCCGGATTGATATAGTCGCGGGTGGTAACCTCTTTGATCCTGGCCTTTACATCTCTCAGGAAGTCATTTCGGAATTTTGGCCTTTCAATCTCTGATTGCGCCTCCAGGAACCTCATATAGTTGTCCAAAGGAAACTTTACATCCATATTCAGCCTCAGGTCTCGGGGGAGGAAAAAAGTGAAGTCAGGGCGTGTGCCAACACCTTTAAGAGATTTTTGTTTTTGGTAATTCACATTCTCTATAAGACCGGCCATTCTCAGGACATCTTCTGCCATCCTTTCTCCCCATTGCCCCCTCACCTTAGTGCTTACAAAGGCTTCACGGAGGGAATTGGTAGTTTGCATTAGCGCCGCGGTTTGCTCTCCTGCAGATTTCAGCTGACTTGCGAGCTCTCCAAACTTCTCTACCCTGTCCATTTCAAGCCTTTGGACCAACCCGGATACATTTTCCAGCTTTGCGGTCATCTGTTTTAGTTGCTCATCAATGAGCCCCTTTTTTGCATCCAGTTCCTTGGCGTTTACCTCCCTTTCCATATCCAGCTTGGATTTGGCCAGCACTAGGAATTGTTCTGTGGATTTGCTCAGGGCCTCCAGGGAAAGGTTTCCAAAGTTGGCCTTTATACCATCCATGATCGCCTCTATATTCGCCTTACGCTGGACTTCACTCTCCTGGAACAGTTCATCAGCCAGCTGTTTGGCTGTCCTTGACTGAATGATTCTCAGCACAAAGGCCACTACTAATCCCAGAACAAATCCTGCCAAAAGGGCAAGGAATATCGGAACCCAGGCCATGGCCTCCTCCTTAAAGGTCCCCACCCGAACCGAGCTAAGGTATTCATTTATATTCCAGTAGCCTTGTCTAAAATTGTCAAGGAAAAACAGGATGCCAAGTCATAAGAGACATGGGCCCTTTCTTGACACGAGGAACCCCATTTCCTATAGTTGGTCGCTCCAGGAAAAAAGGAACTCAGACGCTTAGTGCCAAAGGCTACTGATATCACAGATAACCCCGAAATTCACAAGGAGAATAGAATGCGTCCACTAAAAGGAATCAAGGTCATTGAAATGGCGGGGCTGGCTCCATCGCCATATTGCGGGATGTTGTTATCCGATTTTGGCGCTGATGTGGTGATCGTGGATAGGTTGTCCAAGGGGGGGCCCGAGATACCCAACATCATGCCTAAGAACCCCTTTAACCGGGGCAAACGATCCATGCGGATCAATCTGAAGACCGACCAGGGTGTGGCTATTGTGCGTGACATGCTCCGTGACTCAGACGTGCTCATAGAGCCTTACAGGCCTGGGGTAATGGAGTCCTTGGGGTTGGGGCCTGATGAGGCATTGGCGCTGAACCAGAGATTGATATATGCGCGTCTTACAGGATGGGGCCAAGAAGGTCCCTACGCGAGCATGGCGGGTCACGACATCAACTACATTGCCCTATCTGGTGCCCTCTCCCTCTTCAGGCAAAAGGGAGAAAAGCCGCTTCCACCCTGCAACCTCTTGGGTGATTTTGCAGGCGGGGGGATGCTTTGCGCCATGGGGATCTTGCTTGCGCTTGTCGAAAGGAACAGGTCAGGGAAAGGGCAGGTGGTAGATGCAGCCATGGTAGATGGAGCAACCAACATATCCACCCTCTTTTATGGCCTGTTGGCGCATCATCTCATGACCCTTGATATAGGTACCAATATGCTTGACAGCGGGGCCCCTTTTTACCAGACCTATGAGACCTCCGATGGTAAGTTTGTGGCGGTGGGCGCTATCGAGGCAAGGTTTTATGCAGAGCTCCTGGAAGGGCTCAACATTGACCATTCATCACTTCCCCAACAATTGGACATGCACAAGTGGCCTGAAATAAAGGGGCGTTTCGCCGGTGTTTTCAAGACCAAGACCCGGGATGAATGGGCCGCTATCTTTGAGGGGAAGGATGCCTGTGTGGCCCCGGTCCTGGAACTTGATGAGGTGGACAAGCATCCCCATAATATTGAAAGGGAACTCGTCGTCACCGTTGACGGGGTGCTTCAGCCCGCACCTGCCCCCAGGCTTTCCCGAACACCGGGCAAGGCCACAGAGGCGGCGGGCCCGAGGGGCTCAAACACGAGGGAGGTACTTTCGATGTTGGGATATTCCGCAGAAGATATAGAGGCCTTCCTCGAAGGTGAGATAGTGGAGTAGGCGCATCACACCCCATTGGATGTCTTGGATTCTCTCTTTGCACGGAGGGTCCGGCGAAGAAACTTGCCGGTTAGTGTCTTTGGGATTTCAGGGACGATTTCCACTTGACGCGGATACTTGTACGCAGCCATACGCTCTTTGCAAAAAGATATGATCTCTTCGGGCGTTACAGAGCCTTTATTCTCTTCCTTTAGGGCCACAAAGGCCTTTACGGTCTCCCCTCGATAGGCATCTGGCACGCCCACGACGGCCGTCTCTTTTACAGCCGGGTGCTGGTAGATCACATCCTCCACATCACGGGGCCAGACCTTGTAACCTGATGCCACGATCATATCCTTTTTCCGATCCACCATATAGAACCACCCATCCTCATCCATCTTGCCCACATCCCCGGTATAAAGCCATCCATCCCTGATGGCGTACCTTGTCTCTTCCTCCTTTTGCCAATACCCGGGTATGACTATGGGTCCGGAATCGACTATCTCGCCCACCTCGCCAGGGGGTAGCTCTTTGGTGCCACCCTCCAGGTCCATTATCTTCATTACGCAGTTGGGGACAGGGACGCCCACAGAAAGGGCACCACTCTCTTGATCCACGGGGGCCCTTTTCCCCCAGGGGACAATATGAGAGGGGGAGTTAGTCTCGGTCATGCCGTAGACATTATAAAGGTAGAGTCCGGTTGACTCCTCAAACTGCTCCACAGTGGCCTCTGAGACCGGGGCCCCTCCGCTATATGCCTTTATAAAGGTGGAGAGGTCTCTCTTTTTGAAATCGGGATGATTCATCAGGGCGATGTATACTGTAATGGAGGCAACGGTCATGGTGACCCTCCATCGTTCAATGAGCCGCAGCGTCTCCGCGGGATCAAAGCGGTATGAAAGCACAACAGGGATACGGGCCAGGGCGGCTATGGCCAAATGGGCCACCTCTCCTGTCACATGGAATAGGGG
>JAUUVE010000102.1 GCA_030589715.1 Desulfobacteraceae bacterium
GGCGATCCTGGCATTGATGACCGCACCCCTGCACATGATGCACGGCTCAATGGTCACCACCAGCAGGGTGTCTTTCAGCCGGTAATTCCCGAAAAATAGACCCGCCTCCCTGATAGCCAAGATCTCGGCATGAGCGGTGGGGGCCTGAAGGGTTATGGGCGGATTGTGTGCCCGGGCCACAATTTGACCATCCGGATCGGCCAGAACAGCACCTACCGGCACTTCCCCCACTGAGAGGCCCTTCTCAGCCTCGGTAAGGGCCTGCCGCATCAAATGATAAAGATCAACCTCCACTTCCAATGCTTTTTACAATACCCTTCTTCTGCCCGTCAATAAAACACAAACCCTTCTCTCCTTATCAAGCCCCTGCCTTGACTATTTCCTCAAAACAATTTCTTCTGAAAGATACCCTCTTCCTCCTTTACCTGAAACCCCAGATGACGATAGGCGCGTTTTGTGGCAACCCTGCCTTGTGATGTCCTCTTTATGTAGCCTTCTTGGATCAGGAAGGGCTCGTATACATCCTCTATGGTATCCTTCTCCTCGCTTACGGCAGCGCAGAGGCTGTTTAGGCCGATAGGCCCGCCATCAAACTTTTCGATGATAGTCGTAATAATGTACCGGTCCATCTTGTCCAAACCCTTTTCGTCCACCTCCAACATGTCCAATGCCCAGCTTGCCACCTTCCGGGTAATGATTCCATCGGCCTTTACCTGGGCAAAGTCACGGACCCTTCTGAGGAGCCTGTTGGCCACCCTTGGCGTGCCCCTGGCCCTCCTGGCTATTTCCCAGGCGCCATCTTCTCTGGTTGTGATTTCCAGGAGCTTGGCTGACCGGAGAATGATTTTGGTAAGGTCCTCGGGCTTATAAAAATCTACCCGCAAGACCACTCCGAAACGATCTCTCAAAGGCGGGGTCAAAAGCCCTGAGCGTGTGGTGGCACCTACCAGTGTAAAGGGTCGCAAGGGGATCTTCATGGTCCTGGCCGAAGGGCCTTGCCCAATGATGATATCAAGCTCATAGTCTTCCATGGCCGGGTAGAGGATCTCTTCGACCACGTGATTCAGACGGTGAATTTCGTCGATAAAAAGCACATCATTTGGCTGCAGGCTCGTCAGGATAGCTGCAAGGTCACCCGGTTTATCGATGACAGGCCCGGAGGTGCCTTTGATATTTGTGTGGAGTTCGTTTGCGATGATATGGGCAAGGGAGGTCTTTCCCAAGCCCGGGCTTCCATGAAAGAGGACGTGATCCAGGGCCTCGGAACGGCCCCTTGCGGCCTCGATAAAGACGCGAAGATTCCTTTTCATTTCCTCTTGACCGACAAAATCTTCAAGGTTGTCGGGTCTGAGGCCTATCTCTGCTGGGATTTCATCGGGCTGGGGTTCGGGGTCAATGATTCTTTCTTCCATAAGTCGTCCTTCAAGCAAGGATGTTCAAGGCCTTTCTGATCAAACCTTCCAGCGTCATCTCCTCTATCCCAGGTCGGGCCTTTTCAAGGGCCATCTTTACCGCCTTTGCCGAATACCCCAGGTTAAGAAGGGCTGAGAAGGCATCATCCATCAACCGTTTTTCCTCAGTATCCGGGACCGGACCCTGCGAAATCTCCTGGTACCCTATGGCCCTTGAGGCGCGATCCTTTAGTTCCAAGGCTATTCTTTCGGCAGTTTTTTTGCCCACGCCTGGAATGGCCCGCAGCCGTCCGGTGTCCCCGCTGGCCATCGCCTCCAAAAGGTCCTGGGGGCCAATCCCCGAAAGGATGTTGACGGAAAGCTTCGGGCCTATGCCCGAAACAGAGGTCAACATCAGGAAGATTTCTTTCTCAAGTTCTGTGCCGAAGCCGAAAAGGGCCAGGGCGTCTTCCCTGACATGGGTATAGATATTGAGACTGACCCTCTGGTTTTTCTCAGGGAGGGAACAAAAGGTTGAAAGGGGTACAACGACTTCGTAACCAATTCCCCCTGCATCAATTATGACGGAGCTAGGTGTCTTGCTGAGTAGTAGGCCGCTTAAGTGCGCTATCATCTTCTAAAGGACCTGGAATCTTCAAATCTTGACCAGTTGAGGTGGCATATGGCAGTGGCCAATGCATCTGAGGCGTCCAGATCTGGTTGGCTTTTGAGTTTCAGTATAACCTGAACCATGGATCGTACTTGCTCTTTGCCTGCCCTGCCATAGCCCACCACCGATTTCTTGATCTCCAGCGGTGTGTATTCAAAGATGGGGATCTTGCATTCAACTGCGGCTATCAATGCGGCTCCCCTTGCGTGGCCGAGCTTTAGGGCCGACTTGATATTCTTGGCATAGAACACATCTTCAATGGCCATCTCCTGGGGGCGGTGTTGGTTCATGATCTTTACAATGCCCTGGAAGATCTTGTGGATTCTGTCATGGAATGGGGTCTTGGCGGGTAACCTGATATGGCCGAAATGAATGCAGACCATTTCGTCACCCTTTTTTTCCACCAGACCATACCCGGTGACCCTCGAGCCGGGATCTACCCCCAGCACCAGCATCAGCTCAAGGCCTCCATGACCTCGTCAGACATATCAAAGTTGGCATACACGTGGCTTATGTCATCGTGATCCTCAAGGGCCTGCATCAAATTCAATATTTGCTGGGCCTTTTTCCCTTCCACTCCCACCGTATTTTTGGGAATCATTGTCACCTCTGAGAAGGTATATGGCAATTCCGCTACATCCACGGCCTTTTTTACCGCTTCAAAGTCCGAGAGACTTACAATGACCTCAAACTCGGTCTCTTGCTCATTGACATCTTCTGCCCCGGCCTCCAAAGCCAGATCCAGGAGCTGCTCTTCATCTATCTTTTCCTTTTCAAAGACAATAAGCCCCTTCTTCTCAAACATCCAGGCCACGCATCCGGGTTCCCCAAGATTTCCCCCGTGGCGTTCGAAGAGATGTTTCACGTCCGCCACCGTCCTGTTCTTGTTGTCTGTCAGACAATCCACAAGTACGGCCACACCACCCGGGCCATATCCCTCGTAATTTGCCTCCTCATAAGAGACCCCTTCCAGCTCGCCGGTGCCCTTCTTGATGCCCCTTTCGATATTCTCTTTGGGCATGTTTTCAGCCTTGGCTGCAGCGATAGCCGCTCTTAGGCGGGGATTTCCGTCCGGATCGCTACCTCCAAGACGCGCAGCCACGGTTATTTCCTTGATGAGCTTGGTAAAGATCTTGCCCCGTTTGGCATCTGTGGCGCCTTTCTTGTGCTTAATTGAACTCCATTTTGAATGACCCGACATTTGCACCCTCCCAAATATTATGTTAGTTGATTAAGTGATTGAAATGGAAATCTCAATGCACTTGATTCCTTCAAATCAACTGCTCTTCCATTAGCTATTTCGCAAACTCTAGTCCTACCAGATATATCTCCCTGCTCCCCTTACGGGTGGCTGTTGGCCTGAAAAGCTTCGTTCGCCTGAAATGCGTTGAGGTTTCGGCCCTAAAATGGTTGAGATCTTCCCCTTCAAAGACCTTGCATATAAAATGTCCTCTCTCCTTGAGCACTGCATAAGCGATTTCTGCGGCCCTCCTTGCCAGCGACATGGAGCGGCTTGTGTCTACTGACCTTATGCCGGTAGTCTGTGGCGCCAGGTCGCTAATAACTACATCCCTCAGAGCGACTTCTTCTACAAGCCATTTGATGTCAAGGGTCAAGACATCGGCCTGAATGAACCTAAAGTTGGAGGAGAGAGATTGATCGGGCTGGGTCAGGTCTATACCCACCACTTCCCCTTTCGGACCGACCCTTCTTAACCCATATTGTGACCACGAGCCGGGGAAGCAGCCCATGTCCAAAATCCGGTCGTCCTTGTGAACCAACTTGAATCTCTTGTCTATCTCTTCAAGCTTATAGACCGACCTCGCAAGCCAGTTTTCATCCCTGGCCAGACGGGCGTAATGGTCTTCCCATCTATTTGGTTTCATCCTATATTCTTATCACAGATATACCCCCTTGGCAAAAAAAATATAATTTCTCGATTCTACGTATGGTCTTTCAGCGCAAACTTCATTTGCAATTTTCGGTGGTCGTATTAGAATTATAAGAGATTATGTTACTAGGCTGATATTTGGAGGTTTCTGCAGATATGGAAAAGATCGTAATTGAGGGTGTTGAGCTCCACTTGGTTGAACCTGACCAAGTGCCCATGACCTGGGTTGGGCAGCCTGAGTTGGTCACCCAGGTCTTGGCAGCATGGTTGGTGCTCGGGGAAGATGACCTGCCCCTGAGCCCGAGGTTAGTGGGTAAGCCCGGTGTCGGGAAGACGACCCTGGCCTATCATGCCGGGAGGATATCCAACAGGCCGGTCTATCTTTTTCAGGCCACAATGGATACCAGACCCGAGGACCTGATCGTAACCCCTGTAATCTCCGAGGAAAGACAGATCAAATACACTGCCAGCCCTGTGGTCTCCGCCATAATCAAGGGTGGCGTTGCGGTCATCGATGAAGGAAACAGGATGAGCGAGAAGAGCTGGGCCTCCCTTGCCCCCCTCCTGGATAGCCGACAATATGTGGAATCGATTGTGGCAGGCATCAAGATCCAGGCCCATCCCGATTTTCGTCTCTGCACCACAATGAACGACGACGCCAGCACATTTGAGCTTCCCGAGTATATCCATTCCAGGCTTCAGCCCCAGATCCACATCGATTTCCCTGAAAGGGAGGAAGAACTCCTGATCTTGAAAAGGAACCTCCCCTTCGCGGATGATAAGGTCCTTGATTATGTGGTCGAGTTCTTACAGGCCGCCCATGGGGCCGGCGAGCGCTATTCGGTCAGGGACGGCATTAATATTGCCCGATATGCATTGAAAAGGTATGCCGGGGATGGTCACGGGCGAGAGACCGGAGGCGAAAAGCAAAGGACGGCAGGATACCTCAAGGAGGCTGCCTCCATGATCCTGGATACCACTGCTGCGGCAGAATATTTCAAGGACCTGCTGGATGAAATGGCTCATGAAGAAAAGGATTGAGTGGAAAAATATCCGACTGGTCCCGATCCTCCATAACAGGATGGAATTCGCCATAGAGGTGAAACACCAGTTTGAGGAGTTCAGACCGGATCATGTGGCCGTAGAATATCCTGATACACTAAAAGATAGGGTATTGGAGGGCGTAAAAAGGCTCCCCCTCCTGTCGGTAGTTTACTACCAGGAAAGGGATGGTGCCTTCACCTATCTGCTCTTGGAACCTACCGACGGCCAAGTGGAGGCCATCAGGGTGGCGCTTGAAAGGAGTATCCCCGTGCATTTTATAGACCGGGATACAGAAGGATATCCCCTGGATTTCTCACCGATGCCCGACCCTTATGCCGTAGAGAAGATCGGCCATTTTGCCTATTGCCAGGCATATATACGGCTTCACCGGAACGATCCTTCTTCCCCCGACGATACCTTGCGGGAAAAGACCATGGCCTATCATCTCCAGCAACTAAGCAAAGAGGGAGGAAGAATCCTCTTTGTGGGGGGCTTGTCTCATATTCCAGGAATCCTAAAGATGCTTGGGGAGCCACAGACTCAGGTGATCGGCAGGAGGAGGCGAGAAGGGATTGGTCTTGCACACCTACATGAGGAGTCAAGCCAGGAGATCATGGGTGAGATGCCCTTCCTTGCTGCGGCTTACGAGCGTGCCAGATCCCATGAGGACTATGAGAAACTGGATCGACTCCGGATCAATAGCCAGTTAATAGCCGTTGCCAGAAAGAGACACTGGAAGAACAGCAGGGAGGAATTATCGCGGAGCCAGATCAGGATCCTTCATAAATTTTCCAGGAATTACGCACTACTTTCCGGGCATCTTGTACCCAATTTCTACCAGCTCATTATTGCGGCCCGGGGGGCCGCAGATGACAATTTCTCTTATGAGGTGTGGGAAAAGGGGAGCGAGTATCCCTGGCAGACGGAAGAACCCGGGCTGCCGGTCCTCCGCCTTAGGGGGGAGGACCTCTTCCTGGATCAGAAAAGGATAACGTTTCATCGCCGTCTTAAGACCCTCAGAAGGCGTTTGGTGCCGGTCCCGGTCAGGAAAAAAGAGAGGGAAAGATATCCGGGGGAGTGGCGTGAAGGTTTTAAGGGATTTTCCATCTGTTCTTACCCACCTGAGGATGTGGTCATTGAGGGGTATGGTAAGTATCTGCAAAAGAAGGCCCTGGAGATCAAATCCGAAGAGAACTCCCGTATCGAACCGTTCACAAGTTCCATGCTGGACGGCCTTGATATCAGGGAGACCATAAGGAAATGGAATCAGGGTAAGGTATACGTAAAAGAGGAGAGACCCATCAGAGGGAGGGTGGGCTCGGTGGTAGTGATTTTTGATCCCGATTTTGCCGACAAGGATGGGAAAGAGAACTTCCCCTGGTGTGTTACCTGGCTAGGGGAACATGAACAGGAATCGGATATGGCCTTTTACAGCACGCCCGCGGGGGAGGTGATGGAGGGCCCGGGGATTTCCAGGTGCCAGTATGGGGGTTTTATGCTCACATACCCCCCCCTTCGGGTCTATGATATATGGAAAGACCCCTTTTTCCATATGGCCAGAAGCAAGCCGGAGAGATTGCTCATGGCAGCCCTCGACTACAGCCTTGAGAAACACGTAGTCTATGTGGCGGCCACGCCCCCTCCAGGGTGGTGTCAGAGCATGGCGGCTCGCCTGGGCAAGAAGGTCATCTACCTGCCGATAGGGACACTTTCCCCTGTCACATTGAAAAAGATCAAGCAGTTTCATGTCCTGGATGGCCATCCCGTAAGGAAGTATGCCCATAACTGTATCTCACCCTCTCGCAGGGGATTTGCTTAACAACTAGCCGTTTCAACAGTTTTTTGTTGTCAGGGGTCATTTTTGGGCTTAACATAAGGTAAATATTCTCGTGGGGTGAAACTGCCCCAACCATCTGGGTTTTGAGGTTTCAATATGCCCGACCTTGGATCCTTGAACCTCCCGGATCAGACGATAATTAGTGCCTGAACGAAAACCGGTTCAGGCACGATTTCGGATTTCGGATTTCGGATTGATTAAAACAACTTAACCTGATTATAA
>JAUUVE010000295.1 GCA_030589715.1 Desulfobacteraceae bacterium
AGGCTTTGTCATTAAGCTCAAACAGACATGTCTCTGAGTTCAAGCCGAGTGAGATCGCTACCAATTGGGTGAAGTAAAAGATAGGGAGCACTTTGGAGGGGGGTCGGGCCATGCTAACTATATAAAAACACTGAATAAAAGGCTGAATTAAACAGTAATTTAGGCCGTATATCGCCCATTTTGGGGTCAAAAAGACCATTATTCACATTAATCAATGGCGAGAGCGAAAAGACACTATATACCTGGTCAGTTATGGCATACCCCAGTTAAATGGTCTTTGAATTTAACGGGGCAGGTCACCCACCAGTGCCATAAAAGAGAGTTTTTGCTTAAGTTTGTAAATGGGGTCACATCTTGATTTGTGATTAAGGGATAAGTGTTAATCACTAATCAAGGTTTGACCCCATTTTTCCTGATCGGTTACCATTCCCCTGTCATCCCCCATACCAACATGGGTGGGGGCTAGGGCGACACGGTTGTCCAGTTGGATCTTTCCAATGTTCATCGGCTCGAAAATGATCTTGTGTTGAGGCAGCATAATTTCCCTCCTTGGCTTTTGTTTTTTTGCTTATTCCTCATCATGATGATAACGTCGCTAAAGTTCATTAAATGGTATAGACCGTCTGGCAAAGCGGGTTGTTCCCAGCTCTGCTATGCAGGTGAGTGAGAGAAAGTATTCAATATATAAAATCGCGAAGCAATTTTATAAGTTGTCTTCAGGAGTTCAGATACCAGCCAACTCCTCCAAAAGGGTTACATAGGCAAAGAAATCGAGTTCCCCCTTTCCCTTTGCCTTCATAGTTCCAAAGAATTGGCGAACCAGGGAGGTGATTGGCATGGGAACGTCTATGGCCTTTGCTGTGTCCAGGGCAATGTCGAAGTCCTTGGCCATTTGGGCGATTGTAAAGGCCGGGGCATAATTACGATCTTTCAGCATCTGGGCCTTATAGCCGACCAATGGAGAGGCCACCACGCTGTTATTGACGATATCGATCATTTGTTCCCAGTCCATTCCCCCCTTCTCACCAAAGGTGAGGGCCTCGGCTGTCATTGCCGAGGTGAGCCCGACCATCATATTGAGCACAAGTTTCAGATATCTCGCTTCTTCCCCGGTGCCCACATGAAGGGATTTTTGACCCATACTGCCGAAGATATCTACGCATTGGTCATAGGCGTCCTTGGGACCAGAGGCAAAAATCGTTAGAGTTCCGGCCGTGGCAAGGGCGGTGCTGCCGGAGACCGGAGCCCGAAGATACTTGATGTCCTTCTTGTTAGCCGCTTCAGCAACCCGGGCCGATGCCTTGGGGGAGGTGGTGCTCATGTCAATATAAATTGATCCGGACCCGGCCCCTTCAAAGGCCCCGTCAGCGCCAAATGAGACCGCCTCCAATGCGGGGTCATCCGAAATCATTGAAATAATCACGTCCACCTGCGAAGCCAGGGCCTTGGGAGAATCCTCAACCTGCGCGCCCTGGTCGGACAGTTCCTTTGTTTTCTCTTTGGTTCGGTTGTATACTGTCAGGGGATACCCTGCCTTAACGAGGTTTTGGGACATAGGGATGCCCATCTTGCCCAAACCGATCCATCCTATTTTCTGTTTTTCTGCCATATTCTTTCTCCTTTTTTCTATCAAATATTTGCAGAATACCCCGGAATATTTATCATCCTTAGAATTTAGCTCCGCTTCGCTCCGCAATTGGAATGTTGGAATAGTGGAATGCTGGCCCACCCTCCCCGTCCCGAGACCGGATCGGGAGGCGCGACTCAAATGTTACAAGGTGCTTCCACTGTAACATCTCGGTAACGGAAGCCTTAGTATTCAAGTCCAGAAAATCAGGTCTGAGCCAGGGCGGGCCATCATTCCATTGTTCCCCGCCTGCCGGCTGGCGGGCAGGCATGTGTGAGGCAGAAATTCAGGCCATGCAAAAACTAATTTATTCTCAATAAGTTGTGGAATTTCTGAAACGTTTAATTATTGGTTATGGTGGTCTTCTCAGCATTAATATACCTCACATCCCGGCAGTCCGCAAGATATAAGGCGGTCACTGGGATAATTTGTAATGATCTCACAACCGTCTTTGGTAACCACAACTTCCTCTTCGATTCGAGCGGCCCCCGGGCCATCCTCGGCGCCACACCAACACTCAACGGCAAAGGTCATGCCCTCCTTGAACTCGGTGGGGTGGTTCAAGGAGAAGCGGCGGGAGATGATGGGCCGCTCCCAAAGACTCAATCCTATGCCATGGCCGTACTGGAGGAGGAAGGCTTCGTCCTCGTTGCGGTAGCCGAACTCTTCGGCCTCAGGCCAAACCCCGGCCACGTCGGCTGTGGTCGCCCCTGGTTTGATGACATCGATGCCGTCGGAGAGCCACCTGGAACATGTCTCATAGGCCTCAACCTGGTACTTGTTGGGCTGACCGCAGATGAAGGTACGGTAGTAGCAGGTACGGTACCCGTTGAAGGCGTGCATCAGATCCAGGAAAATCATATCGCCGGGCTGGATGATACGGTCCGAAAAGGTATGAGAGTGCGGCTTACCCCTGCCGCCTGAGACCGAATTGACGCACTCGACCCTCTCGGCGCCCAGAAGAAAAAGTTTTTGATTGGCCAAGGCAACTAATTCATGCTCCCGAGTGCCGGGACGGATGGCCCGGGCGATGTCCTCGTAGACGGCGTCGACCATTCCCGCTGCCTGTTTAAGCAACTCGATCTCGTCCGGGGTCTTGACCTCTCTTGCGTCCAGCATGGCCTGCTGGCCGTTGACCACCTCTATTCCTTCCTTCTCCAAGGCACGCAGCATTGGCAGTTCCATCATGTCAACGCCAAGGGGTTCTTTCTCAACACCGTAATCGTGCAAAACCCGCTTTATCTGCCGGGCAAAGTCCTCATCGACCTTCATGGCCGGGGGAAGGGCCCCGACCATCGTGCTGATGGGGATCTCCATGCGCTCTTCCATCCAGGGTGAGCTGATCCGCTTGGCCGGTACGGCTGGGTCAAAGAGGAAGGAGCCGCCTTCCCGGGGGCAGATGGCATATCGATTCATTTTGTCTCTGCACCACTCCCCGATGTGAGTCCCGGTAATGTACCGAATGTTGTCGAAGTTGAAGACCAAAACGGCCCCCAGGCCGCTTGCCTTGACAGAGGACTGTGCCTTATGGAATCGCTCTTGGATTAAACGGGGAAAATTGACCCCGGCCTCCCAATCCTTGGCCATCGTTCCCCATTTGGCAGTTGCATGCGGTCTGTTGTATTTCATGGTTAACCTCCTATAGTTTACTTATACTCGATTGGACACCAATTCCTCCAAAGCGATCTTCATCTGAATCATATCATTCCTAAAACCCAGAAGAGGTTCTATCCAAATATCTGTCAATAAGTTAATATGCGGCGCGGTATAAGCGCTCTCCGACATCCGACGGGCAATGATCCTGAGCATGGTGTTCATGGGAATGACCTTGTCAAGCCCGGGGGCGGCTGCTTGGGGATAAGAATTCGCTTTTTCTGAGAGGGGGTATAGGAGAATTTCCCTTGTGAGTCAACGAAAAAGGAGCAACTGAATATGGTATCACATCTTGATTAAGGCATTAACGCGATCAAGCTTATCTTTAACCAGTTTATCCTCATAGACCCGTTTTCTAATCTCAAATTAATGTGCTAATCAAGATGAGGAATTGGGGTCACAGCTTGAATTGTGAATTAGAGTGTGATATCGTAACTTATTTCAACCTGTACGGTTAGGAATATCGCTTGTTTTACGCCGCCGTAAAGGGTGTGAGATCTCAACATTCAACATCTTGATGGCTTTGACTA
>JAUUVE010000031.1 GCA_030589715.1 Desulfobacteraceae bacterium
AAGGCCGGTTTTTGGCCCTTCAGGCCAATTGAAAATAGACGCGTTTGACCTCCTCGTTGTCCCTGAGTTCACTGCTCGCCCCTTCCATACCGATCTTGCCGTGTTCAAGGATATAGACCCTCTGGGTCAGTTCTAGGGTGAGGCTGGCGTCCTGCTCAACCAGGAGAACTGTGATCCCGGATTTCCAGATATCCACAATGCTGTCAGCCAGGTCGTTCTTCACCAGTGGAGATAGCCCCATAGTGGGTTCGTCCATCATGAATAACCTGGGTCTGCCCATGAGGGATCTTCCGATGGCAAGCATCTGCTGCTCCCCGCCGCTGAGGGTCCCGGCCACCTGGGTGTGACGCATTTTCAGGACCGGAAACAGGTTGTATACGTGTTCCAGATCCCTTTGGATCTCTTCCTTGTCATTCCTCAGAAATGCCCCCATCTCCAGGTTCTCGGAAACTGTGAACTCGCCAAAAAGCTGTCTTCTTTCCGGGCAATGTATGACTCCCATACGGATGATCTCGTGGGGTTTCCGACAATCTATCCTTTCTCCATTAAACAGGATCTCCCCCTGGACCGGGACCACGGCCGAAATGGCCCTCAAGAGGGTTGTCTTCCCGGCTCCGTTGGGGCCAATCGCCCCCACCAGTTCCTGAGGGTTTAGATTAATGCTCAAACCGTTCAGGGCCATGGCCTTTCCGTAAAGGACCCGGATGTCCTTCACCTCCAGAAGGTACAATTTACTGTCTCCTTTGTCCCAGGTAGGCGTTGACCACCTTCTCGTTGTTCATGATCTCCTCGGGGGTGCCCTCAGCGATCTTCTGCCCGAAGACGATGACCACCACGCTTTCCACCAGCTTCAGGAGGTCCCCAAGGCGGTGTTCGATAATGATCATGGTCTGGCCTTTTTTATGCATCCGCTGGATGGCCTGTGAGAGGACGGCGGCATCCTCCACATCGAGCCCGGAAAACGGTTCGTCAAGAAGGAGGATGTCCGGTTCGGTTGCCATGGCGCGGGCAATATCGAGCAATCGTAATTCACCAAATGGAAGATTTTTTGCCAGCTCATTAAAGCGGTCTGCCAATCCTATCTCTTCCAGGAATTCGATGGCCACCTTCCAGGGCTTTTTTCCATTGTGCCTTCGCTGTTTCGCCCTATGGGAAAAACATGGTACCATCACGTTCTCCAGGACCGTCATCTCCTTAAACAGGTCCACCAGTTGAAAGGTCCTAGACATGCCCCGGTTCACGATCTGGAATGGCTTGAGATAGGTTGTTTTTTCTCCCTTTAACCAGACATCCCCTGAGTCCGGTTTGATAAACCCGGTGATGAGATTGAAAACGGTAGTCTTTCCTGCCCCGTTGGGTCCTATCATGCCGATAAGATCCCCCTGACGAACCTCCATATCGAAATTGAGCAACGCCTCGAGTCCGCCGAAGGCCTTGCTCAGCTCCTTGATTTCCAGGATGGCTTCCATGCGACAGCTCCCTTACATCTCTATTCTTGACGGTACCGCCTATTTCTCCTGGCCCACAATGCGACGAAATCCGCGGGTAATGATATCCAGCAGACCTTTTGGAGCGAACAAAATGATTGCAACCACGGCGCTGCTGTAAATCAAGAGGCGAAACTCCCCCATAAACCGAAGAGACTCGTTGGCCAGCGTAAGGAGATACGCCCCGATGATCGGACCAATGATGCTTCCCATGCCCCCTACCACGGCCATAATGATCACCAGGCCCGACAGGGAGTCATGCGCCATCTCCGGCCCCACATGCATCTGGGCGTGGCCATACATCGCCCCGGCTACCCCGGCTATGAACCCGCTGATCATAAATGCAACGATCTTATAGAACGTGGTGTTGATGCCCGAACCCTCGCTGGCCACCTCGTTTTCCCCGATAGAGCGCAAGATAAGACCGAAAGAGGACTTTGACAGGAGATAGAGAAACAATATGGCCGCCAGCATGAGGATCCCCGAGAAGTAATAATTCCCCAAGGAGGTCTCCATGAGCCAGTCAATACCTGACAACCCTTCCTCCCCCCCGAAGATTTCGTACCTGATCATGATCAATTTATAGAGTAGGGTGGCAAAACAGAAGGTCACGGCAGCAAAGTAGGGTCCCCTAAGCCGCAGCGTGAAGGAACCGACCACCAACCCACAAAGGGCCGCTATTAGCCCCCCAATGGGGAGTGTCAACCAGGGGCCCCACCCGAGGTGCAAATTCAAGAGTGCACCGGCGAACCCCGCCCCTCCAACAAAAAAGGCGTGTCCGAAGCTCACGTTCCCGGTAAATCCCGTGAGGAGGTCCCAGCTACAGGCCAGCATCACATAGTAGTGACACAGGAAGAGGAGTTCCAGGTCATAGGGATCGCTGAATACAACAGGCACAAGGAGCACGACGGCGCTAAATATAGACAGCCCCAGTAATCGCCTGTAAAGAACCCTGGGTCCGAACAAGCCTTCCGGTTTCACCGTTTACCTTCCTTTCTTTTTGGTTTCAGCCCGACTTTCACAAGTCCCGGTTCCCCCTTTCCTTTGGGTCAGGGAACACGATCTAATTTCCATGGCAACACGCCGAAGGCAAGAGGGGTGTCTCCCTTCAATGAGCCCGCGTACCCATAAGACCCCGGGGACGCAGTACCAGCACCAGGATGATGGCCACCAGATAAACCATGTCCGGATAATTGGCAGAGATGAGCACACTGACGGCCGTCTCGGAGTACCCCAGAAGCATACCCGCGATAATGGCCCCTTGAATGCTCCCCAGGCCGCCGATTATAACAATCGCGAACGCCTTGAATAACGAGAAAGCCCACATGGTGGGCACGGCCTCCAGAATGGGGGCGATAAATACGCCGGCAACGGCGGCCAGTGCTGCGGATATGCCCATGGTAATGACATAGATCCTCTCGGGCTGGATCCCCATCAGGACGGCCGCCTCTCTGTTTTGGGCTACAGCGTCGATAGACTTCCCGGTCTTGGTCTTTTTGATGAAAAGCCATAGCAGTGTAACCATGATCCCTGCTACAAAGAAGGTCAGAATCTTCTGGTAGCTCACATGCACACCGCCGAGGAGCATCTCCCCTGTCACAAAGCTCTTTACTGCCTTTCCATGGGGTCCGTATACGGCGTACAAGAGCTCCTGAAAAAACAGGGCAAAGGCAAGGGTGATAATCAGGACGTACACATGAGTCTCTCTCATGAATCTGATGCCGTATCGATCGATGAGCATACCGATCCCCGCCGTTCCCAAAACAGCCATCAACGCCGAGAGCGGGACATTGATCTTCAAGAGTGTCATAAAGGTGTAAGCCAGGTATGCGCCCAACATGTAGAAGGCACCGTGAGCCAGGTTGATGATGCCTGCCACTCCGAAAATGAGGGTGAAGCCGACCGCGATGAGGGTGTAAAGAGCCCCCCAGATGGCACCCAGGACGAGGATATGGATAAATGTGGTCATATACTCCTCTGTTCTCGCACGTTCCGGCTACAAGGTCGAGCCAGCACTGCAACGTGGGTGAGTCTGGGAAGGGCAATGGCAGGCCAAATCACCCGCTATTGTCCCCCCAGTAAAGAATCCACGTCCCAAGGACGTGGCTTTGACCCGCCCGCCCGCTTGCTGAGCTCGCGAGGCGGACGGGGCCCCGAGGACCGGGTTTTTGGGCCTATAAAAAATGGGTTGTTTTTCGGCTATTTCTTCCACCAGGTAGGCGAGACATAGTTGCCGGTCTTGAACTTATCGGGCCACACCACAACCTGTTTTGCACCGGCCTGCCACTGGACCATCGGCATTACGTATCTTCCCTTGAGCAGGTCGTGGCTCTTCTTGTCAAAGCCTATCTGCGGATGGAGCACCCCGTAGTAAGAGATATTCTCCAGACCGTTGATAATGTCATCGGACTTCAAGGATTTTTTCTGTTTGATTATCTCCGTCAGCATATACACGGAGTCGTAAGTGAAGCCCGTGGTATAGACCGGGTTGGTCCCGTACTTCTTCACATACTTATCCCACATTGGGATCGTTTTATCTGTCAGGGGGGCCCTGGCAATGAAATTGTAAGTGATCTCACCCAGGCACTTGCCACCTGTCATCTCCCAGAACTTGGAGTCCATGCTGGCCACGTTACACAGGCCCATGGGTGCGGCCTTGGTGTCCTGCCATGCCTTGACCAGAGGGATGCTCGCTGCGTGGCTGACAATCTGGCCTATCCATTGAGCGCCCGTAGACTTGATTTTGACAAAAGTAGGGGAGAAATCCTTAATGTCGATATCGAACATCTCGTAGAAGGTTACTTTTAGCCCTGCGTCCTCCAAGTCCTTCCTCAGATTGGGGGCATATTTATGTACCCATTTTGTGTTTTCTGCCAGGATGGCAAACTTGGTGTATCCAAGCTGACCATTCACAAATTCCTTCAGGAACTTTGCGGCCCATTTCTGCTGGCGAATATCGGAATTAATCATATCCCTGAAGAAATATTTGTACTTCTTGTAGTTTTTCTTTACGTTGTTGGTCAACGCAATGGAAGCGGTCCCGGTGGCAATATATACGATCTTGTATCTGGGCAGATAGGGCTGAAGGGCAAGAGCCACCCCGCTGGAGTAACAGCCCACCAGTACATCCACCTTGTCCTCCAGGACAAGCTTTTTCAAGGCCGTGATCCCCTTTTCGGGCTTTCCCTCTGTGTCACCGATAAAGAGCTCCACTTTCTTTCCGTGGATACCTCCCGCTGCGTTGATCTCTTCAACGGCCATTTTTGCTGCATTGTGTATTCCGATGCCAGGGACCAGTAGGACCGGACCCAGGGAGCCGATGCGAATCGTGTCTGCTTTGTCAAAATCTCGGTTCGCTGCCATGGATCCCGTTACCATGAATGCGAAAACAAGGATCCCCAAACCTGTGATAAATCCAATTTTTTTGCAAGACATCTAAACGCCCTCCTTTCATTTTTCAAACTATCGAGCAAATGTTTTCAAAATTTTCCCAAGCCACCTTTTCCCTTTTTCCCGTTATCACACCCTCCTTTCTGTCAGAGTAGAGAGTATTCTCAGGTCTATTTCAAGGTACCGTGCTTTTTACAAGGCACCGTCACGTAGAAAATACCCTCATTGCTTATGCCATACTTAAGGTAAAGTAAAGAATTCAGATCCAGATGTTTGTATGTCCGCAAACCAGCAATGGCGATTTAAGGCACCCGAGAGACGGAAATACCTGTTTTCTGACAGCAGGTTACCGGAAGCACCCCAGTCTCTTAAACGACGGTCTCATGCAATCTTGGCTTAACACCCCCGGTCTGAGCAGAAACGCCCAATTTCCGGTTGCCCGCTCTGTACTCTGGGAGGACTTGCCGTAATGTGATGCTGAGCTAATCGAGGATCTCACTTATCTGCCGGATCGGGGTGACATTGGTGAAATTGGGAATATCTCCCCGTAATACGGGAGCGGCCTCGGCCATTCCTTTTTCATAACCGTCTTGGCTTTCAAAGTACAGGTGCCCGATGCACGCATAAGGCGCAGGCTGATCCC
This sequence comes from Desulfobacteraceae bacterium, assembly GCA_030589715.1. Taxonomy (GTDB): domain Bacteria; phylum Desulfobacterota; class DSM-4660; order Desulfatiglandales; family Desulfatiglandaceae; genus JABMQV01. The sequence goes on from JAUUVE010000031.1 coordinate 5,521, forward strand.
CTCCGCCCGAAATCCCTTTGTCAACGCCGGTCTTGATAAGACCGAAAGGTTCCAGATGCTTCCGCACCAATGTCATGTGGGTTGTTTTGTAGTAATCGAAATCAAACTTGGCCCCTTCTTCATTTGGATACATAACACTGCCCTTGAACATGCTTTTTCTCCTTAGATTCTGGTACCCGGCCGGTTGAAAAGCACAATATTCCCAGCCAGAAATTATTCCTATTGAGCCTCGTAAACAATATCACCGCCCACGACGGTCATTCTCACCTTACAAATGGACCAGGCAGATGGGATGTCTGTTCGTTGCGCGATCCAGATCCTCCCTGGTCAAGTCCTTTTTGTCCTCGAGCAGATGCGGCGCATAGCCCCACGTGGAAAGAACTAAAGACAAACGAGAGGTCAAAGGATTTGTAAGATGTCACTTCTTGAGGGAGGCAGTATAGGGAGAAGGGAGTAATGTGTCAAGTGCAAGTCAAACGAAAAATTTTGGCTTTTTGTGATGAGCCTTCACTAATTCTGGCCCGGTCCAGACCTTCACTGGAATAGCCTGGTATAAAAATCGGTGTGAAAACCCGATCAGTTAGGATGGAACCACCTGCTGTCCGGTATTATCGAATTTCATTTCCAGTGTTCTATCCAAACCGTCTGTGTTCAGTTGTGTTTTCCGGGAAATCCCGTAACGGACAAAATGGCCGACTGCAGCCAAACAGCGAGCGGGATGGAAAAAAAGAGGAACCCCTGCCCGTTCCAGGCAGCTGAAAGCCTGCCGGGCCCCATTGCCCACGGGCCAGCAGACGACCAGGGGTTTGGGCAATGAGGACCAGAGTTCTACGATCCGCTCGGCCACCCGCAAGGTCCTGTCTGACGTGGAAATCGTTAAGGTAAGAATCACGACATCGAAGTTCTCATCTTCTGCGAAGGCTCGGAGGTATCGGGCAATGGCCTCTGGGTCGTTCATGAACTGAGTAGTGATGTCCATGGGATTAGCTATTGATCCCACTGCCGGGATCAGATCCCTGAGCTGGTTGAGGGTTCGCGGGGAGGGAGCGGGAAGACGAAGTTTGGAATCAAATGCCAGGTCCCCCAACAAAGCCCCGCCGCCCCCGGAAGAAGAGAGTATGGCCACCCTGTCTCCTACCGGAGCTCCATAACGCGCGAACAGATTGGCCACCTCCAACAGGTCGTCGATGTCAAAAACTCGGCAAATGGCCTTCTGCCTAAACAGCCCATCGTAAAGGGCGTCGGGGCCGGACATGGCGCCGGTATGCGAGGCCGCGGCCTCTCGTCCCTTCTCCGAACGTCCCACCTTGAGAGCCACAATTGGTTTCCCCGCCTGCAGTGCCTTGTCTGCCACGTGGGCAAATCTCCTGGGATCTTTCAAATCTTCCACCAAAAGGGCAATGCACCGCGTTTTTTCGTCACGAACGAAATGCTCCAGAAAGTCAGAAACCTCCAGGTCGAGTTCGTTTCCGGAGGAGACGTAAAGGGTTAAGCCGATGGAACGGTCATTGGCTCGGGTGAGGATGGAGTTACCAATCCCCCCGCTCTGGGTAATGAGCCCGATAGACCCTGGGATCAGGGAGTTGATCTCCAAACCGGTAATGAAGGAAGCAGCAACATGGTCATGAGTATTGATAATACCGATGCAGTTGGGACCCACGACCCGGATTCCTGCTTGCATCGAAAATCTCCTGAGCCTTTCCTGCTCTTTCCTTCCTGTCTCGCCCATTTCCGCGTAGCCTGCGGTAAAAAGAATGACAAAGGGAACCTTTTTGTCCGCACACTGCTTGAAGGCATCCAATACGGATTTCCGGGGGATCACAACCAGGGCCAGATCCACAGCTTCAGGAATGTCGGCAAGTGCGGGGAAACACGGTAAGTTGGCAATCTTCTTGTATCTTGGGTTTACTGGAAATATCTTACCATTATACCCATGTTGGCGCAGGAAGCGGATGGTCAGGCCTCCGATGCGCGAAGGATCGTCGGATGCGCCCACAATTGCGATCGCACGTGGGTTGAATAGAAAATTCAGCCCGCATTCCATTGGTTCGCTCTTTATCCCTTATCTAGTGCCTGAACGAAAAGCCTGATATAAAAATTTCGAGTTAAGCTCAGGCATTTTCAACCCTCTGGAATTACTTTGTTTTTTTGTCCGCAATCCGCAATCCGAAATCCGAAATCGTGCCTGAACAGAGTTTTCGTTCAGGCACTATCTAGTCTCCAGCACATGAAAGATCGGGAGTGCGTTTGTGCCAGTCGGTGGCCTACTGGAAGGCATAGCCGGCGCGAAACGCCACATGCTTCTGGGATGATTTCCCGCAAGGCATCAGCCCCATGGGCAAGCCTTCCCTGGGAAAGCCGCACGGCACGCTCAGTCCACACAGGTTCAGGCTTTACTCACAACCGTCTTTTCCATATACTCTTCCTTGGAAAAGGCAAGCTTTATTAAATAAGGTGCCTGTAGTTCCTAACGCTGCAAAAATTCCGTCGGTGTAAACCGCTTTGCTCGACATTTTTTGCAACGTTAGGGTAAAGGCAAAGGGGCCTGATTGATCATGAATTCCATCTTGGCCGTTGACGTCGGAACCCAATCCCTAAAGGCTTCTGTCGTAGACCGTAACCTGACTGTCCTGGAAAGTGCAAGGATTTCTTATGTCCCTCAGGTAAAATCGAAAAACAGGGTTGAGATCGGGGCCGAGGTGCTCTGGGATGCCTTTGTGAAGGCCTTCGCACAATTGAAACAAGGACCGGAGGTGGGGGCACTATCCTTTTCAACCCTTTGTCCATCCCTGCTGGCAATGGATTCCGACGGGACTCCTCTCGCCCCTATCATCCTTCATCTGGACCGGAGAAGCTATCGTCAGGCGGTTTGGGCGCTAAGCCGTGTAGGGGAGGAGAGATTCCTCCGAATAACCGGTAATCTTCCCATTCCCGGAGGGATTTCTGTAACAAGCCTGCTTTGGATCAAGGAAAATCGGCCAGACATATATGGCCGTAAGGGGATGGTATTTGGACATGCCGTAACGTTTTTTTTAAAGCGTCTCACGGGCCGGTTTGTGATAGACCCCTCAAATGCATCCTTTACAGGTCTCTATGATACAGTGGGGTACGGCGACTGGGACAGCGGGCTTCTGGACGATTTGGAGATCCCCAGGGAAAAACTCCCCCAGGTGGTCATGTCAACTTCAGTTGTGGGGAAGCTCAATAAACAGATTGCCGACACCACCAGTCTACCAGAGGGGATACCGGTTGTTATCGGTGCCAATGATACCACGTGTGCTGCAGTGGGTGCTGGTGTCACTGAACCCGGGGGCCTTATGAACACCTCGGGGACTGTAGAGATCATGGTCCTTTGCCTGGACCGGCCACTGGTCGATCGGAACCATCTACTAAGAACTCACGCCTATCCGAACCGCTGGTTAGCCATGAGAACAGTGGGCGCCGGAGGTGCCTCCCTGGAATGGTTCAGGAATGCCTTTTGCAGAGAGATGGCCCGTGAATCCTTTTACGACGAATACCTGCCCGGCTTTTTGGCAACATCTAAGGGCTCGGAAGTCCGATTTCACCCTTTTCTCTCGGGAGATCGACATAGGATCAGGCAGAGGTCAGGGTCACTCACTCGACTTACGTTGAATACGACTCGAGAAGACTGTCTGTTGGCATTGGCGGATGGTATCGTATCTTTTCAGGCAAAGGGCCTGAAGGAGTGGCGGGAAAAGGTTCCATTGAGTGGCAATATCTACCATGTGGGTGGCGGCGCAAGCGAGGCATACACCCGGTTCAAGCAGAAGTTCCTAAGGGATTTCGAATTCGTCCAGACCGGAGAGACAGCCGTAATAGGGGCAGCAAAGTTAGGGTTTGAAGCGGTAGCCCAGGAAAGATGATATCCTGGCGCCTTTGGGCATTGGCCACAGAAGCTCCTCAAGCCTCGAGGGCCATCTTGCCCGGGTTGAGTATGTCATTGGGGTCAAGGGCCTTCTTCAAAGAACGCATGACTCTCAAGGCAACCGGATCATGTTCCAATGTCATATACTTGGCCTTGGTGATTCCGATGCCATGCTCGCCGGTCAAGGTGCCGCCAAGGTCACAGGCCAATTTGTGCAGATCGAATAAGAGCGGCTCCAAACGGGCGACCTGGTCCGGGTCAGAGCGGTCGTACATTATATTCGGGTGCAGGTTCCCGTCGCCGGCATGACCGAAGTTGAGAATGAGGAGGTCGTATTTCTTTGAAATCTTCTCGACTCCGCGAAGGAAGTCGACTATGCGGCTCATCGGTACGGCCACATCTTCAGACGACCGATTAGGCGTCACCATGCCCACCAACCCGCCTATGGACTTGCGGGCCAGCCACAGCCGCTCCGCCTCGGCCTTTGATTTGGCTCTGTGGACATCTCCGGCATTGCATTTCTGGAACACCTTGACCACCCGGTCCAATTGGTAGTTCACCTCTTCTTTGGTGTAGCCGTCGGTTTCCACTAAGACCATCGCCTCGACAGCTGGTAGTTGGAGGTCCGAGTATTTCCGGAACATCGCCACGGTATTGGCATCGAGCAGCTCCAATACGCTGGGAACAACTCCAGAGTGCATAATCAAGGTCACCGCATTTCCCGCGTCTTCCAATCGATCGAAGGTGGCCGTAGCCGTTGCCACCTCCGACGGCAGTGGGGAGATCTTGAATATGATTTCCGTGACCACTCCCAGTGTCCCCTCCGAGCCAACCATAAGCCGCGTGATGTCGTAACCGGAGGAGCATTTCATCGTCCGTGCTCCGGTGCGCATCATGTCTCCGTCCGCCAGAACCACTTCCAGCCCGAGGACATAATCCCTGGTGGTTCCGTATTTGGCAGCCCGAAGGCCGCCGGCGTTCGTGGCAACGTTTCCGCCCAGGGTGCATACCTTGGCACTCGCTGGGTCGGGCGGAAAGAAAAAACCGTGGGGCTCAAGGGCAGCCTGAAAATCAGCGTAAACCACTCCGGGTTGTACCACCGCAAGCCGGTCGGGAACACAAACACTTAGAATCTTATTCATCCGCACCAGGTCGAGGACAATGCCTCCATTGATAGGGACCGCAAGCCCGGAAAGTCCCGTGCCCGCTCCCCTTGGGACAACCGGAATCCTCTCTCGGTTGGCCAGGGTAAGAATCCGTGATACCTGCTCGGCCGACGTCGCCCACAGGGCGCAGTCCGGCCGACCCCAAGACTCCGATGCATCGTAGCTATATGTTACCAGGTCGATTATTTTGTCAGTGAAATTCTCTGCCCCTACTATCTCGATCAAGGCCTCTTTGATCCTTTTCTCCATCTAGAACTCCTTGACACATCAGATGCACATCAGCGCAGACCACTGGAAATCCAAGGGTGGCCGAACTAACCCTCTGCACTCATTGGCCCGTGACGATCGGTTGGTTGTTGTGAAAAATACAGGAGGAAAAGATCAACTCCGGTTATCGGCTAGGGCGCGCTCGGTTCGGACGTCGAATAGGCGGAGGTATTCGATTGCGGGTTCCAGGGCGATGCTATTGTGGGCCTTTACCGCTGTGTTTCGACCTATGCCGGCCACCAAGGAAATTGCTCCGGCTTTGCCAAACACGTATGTCTCACTCCCTATAGGTTCCACCACTTCCACATAGGTCTGGATGGTCCTTCCGGGGACATGGTCGGTGGTCATAAGGAGATCTTCGGGTCGGATTCCCGCGATGACCTTCTTTTCCTCGTAGCCCTCGATGAGACAGGCCTTCTCGGGTGACAGGTCGATTTTAAAGCTATCCGTCTGGAGGGATAGAGAGTCCCCCGAGCCGGCTAGTGTGGCCTCAAAAAAATTCATGGCCGGGCTACCCAGAAATCCCGCCACGACGTTGTTTGTCGGGCTGGTGTAAAGTTCCAAAGGTCCTCCCGCCTGGTGGATGACCCCGTCTTTCATGACCACGATCCGGTCCCCCATGGTCATTGCCTCCACCTGGTCGTGGGTCACATAAACGACCGTTGTGGCCAACCGTTCGTGGAGTTTCTTCAACTCTACCCGGGTCTGAACCCTTAGCTTCGCATCCAGATTTGAGAGCGGCTCGTCAAAAAGGAAAACCTCGGGCTTTCTGACAATCGCCCGACCCACCGCTACCCGCTGTTTTTGTCCACCGGAGAGCTGTTTAGGCTTTCGGGAAAGGAGCTCCTGGATGCCCAGAATATCGGCCGCCTCCCTTACCCGCCTCTTGATTTCGTCCTTCCCGCGTTTTCGCATCTCCAGAGAAAAGGCCATGTTCTCAAACACGGTCATGTGTGGGTACAGGGCATAGTTCTGGAACACCATGGCGATATCCCGATCCTTTGG